>CAXHFO010000005.1:0-24594 GCA_964015895.1 uncultured Candidatus Poseidoniales archaeon | reverse complement strand
GCTCATTTAGGATTGCCAGAAGAAGCACTCGATAAATTATTGAAATGGACTGTTGAAGGCTACAACTGGATGCAAAATGGCTACGATATTTTGAATGAGCTATCGGAGTGAAGTTCGGTGTTTTCTGATTTGGTTAATGAGTTGACCATCGAAGAGCGTTTATCTCATGCCCAACTTATGGTTGCTGTCGCTTCGGTAGACGGTGAATTGGTATTAGAGGAATTAATTATGATTGAAGCAATAATGGGCAAATCAATGCTCCATCCAGAAATGCGGGTGGACGTCAGAAATACATTATCTCATCCAATCGAATTGGAAAAATCGATGGAAATGCTGTCAAAGAGAGGCAAGCAATTAGCTCTAAGAGATGCGGTATTAGTTTCGGCTTGCGATGGCGAATATGATAAAAAAGAAATAAGGGTAATCGCAAAAATTGCCAAATTAGCAGGTGTAGATAAAACCAAATTGTCACAATTATATGAGTGGGTCAGTGAATATTGGGAATGCTTTAACAAATCATCTACTATTTTTGATTGATTTATTTTCAATAACTTCCGCTTTCGAGACATTTAAAACGCTCTTACGGCATTAGGCGGAATTATTTTACTCCATTGCAAAAATAATATACGCTTCATGGTAAACACGACTGTTTATTACTGATAAGTCAGTGGTATGGGCGCTAGCGCTGAGGGAATACAATGGGATTACATCCAAAGATAGGGATTACAGGTCTTCCACGGAGTGGAAAATCTGCCGTAATGGAAAAAGTTCTCGGTATGCTTAGCGAAGAAAGAGAACGTGAGATTAGTCTGCGTGGAAATCACTCTGGAAAACCAATTATTGCTGGATTAAGGACTGAGCCGATTATTGAAAACGGTGAACGACTAGGTTACAAAGTCATTGATATCATAACCGGAGACGAAGGAGTGATTGCCCACAAAGAATTTGACTCTAGGTTAAGGGTCCTTGGTTATGGATTAGATCTAGAAGCCTTGGAAAGGGTTGCAATACCAGCAATAGAATATGCCAAGGAAGAAAGTGAAGTTTTAGTCATCGATGAAATAGGTAAATTTACCGTTGAAAGTGAAGCGTTTGTTAATTGCGTAAGGGGCGCTTTAGAAATGGACAAGCCAACCTTACTAACCCTACACAAGAAAAGCCGTCATCCACTACTACAAGACATACGACGTAGAGATGATGGTCGTATTCTTGAAGTTACTCCGGTAAATAGAGCGCTATTACCATATAAGATTCATAAATTAATGCGAGAGACATACTAGTCCCGTTTAATTCATCACTCATGTCATACTGGCCAGTTCATGGACGAGCCAAGCAAAGCCGCAAACCGTGTGCTAATTGGCACAGGCTTAGGGCTAATCCTGGTCTGCGGTTTTGCTATTATTGAACAGAGAATGGTCCTTGATGAACTGGGAGTTGGACATATTTTTTTGCTCGCTGGAATTGTCCTCTTGATACTATCTAGGTTGGTAAATTATCAAACTTCAGTACTTGGACAGTATTTCCCAAATGAAACTGAGGAAGCAATGAAAACTAGGATACACGATGAATTATCTCAAGCTGAACGAGAAAATAAAGTCGGTAATGCATGGGCGGAATTAGAAAGTAAGGTTCTAACTTCTGAAATTGGTCAAGAAGCAGAATAGATTCTTTGCGAATATTCAAGAATCCTATGCCCTACCAATGGATGAGGCGAGATAATGAGCGAGGTTCCAGAAGGTCTGTATTACACCAAAGAGCATGAATGGTTGAAGGTCGATGGCAACATTGTTACCATCGGTATAACAGACCATGCTCAAAATGCGCTGACTGACATTGTTTACATCGAACTTCCTGACAGCGGGATGGTGGTTGACGACATGGGCGAGTTTGCTGTAGTTGAATCAGTAAAGTCTGCGTCACCTATTTTTGCACCATTAAGCGGAGAAATTACTGAAGTAAATGAAGAATTAGAGGATACTCCCGAATTAATGAATACTAGCCCATATGGTGATGGCTGGATAATCAAAATGACAATCAATAATCCTGACCAAATTGCTGATCTGATGGATGCTGCTGCATACCGAGCTGAGATTGGCGAGTGAATAAATTGGCAACACTAAATGACCATTATGCACTATATGTGGATGGTTCATGCCTAGAAAATAGAGATGTCTCTGCTACAACTCCAGCCGCTTGGAGTTTGGTAATTGTTACTGGAGACAATGGACTAGGCAAAGGTAGTGGAGAAGTTTTAGAGGAAACATGGGGCCCTGTAATTACTGATTCATCTGACTCTGCATTCATTGGTGCGCAGGTCGGATCAAACAATACCGCAGAATTAACGGCCATTGCCGAAGCATTGCGGTGGTTGCTAATTGAGGGTGGTAATCGGTCGGCAATTATTCATACCGATTCTCAGTATGCTGGTAATTTAGCAACGGGTAATTGGAAAGCCAAGGCAAACAAAGAACTAGTGGCCATGGTGCAAAAATTATGGCGAGAAGTCAGCGCTCTGCGCGAACTTAACTGGAGTCATGTTAGGGCGCACAGGGGACATCGTTGGAATGAAAGAGCCGACCACCTAGCTAATCGATGTGTCAATAATCAGGCTCCAATGCCGTTGTCATTTTGGAAACCGGGGCAAAGATAAATCAGTTCAGCCTATCGCTTAGCCAGGTTTTTAGTTCAGATGAGTAATCTAAATTACGTAGACCGTAATCGATTTGCGCTTTAAGCCAACTTAGCGGATTACCAGAATCATACCATTGGTATTCACTCAAATCAACTGCAGTATAACCTATTGATTCCATCCAATATTTTTGTAACTCTATAGTTTGCATCTCGCCATATTTATCTACACTAAACACGTTAGTCAATAAATCTCGCGAGTCTGCAGCAAAAATGTAACGTCCGCACAAGGCTTTGTTTGAAGGGGCTTCTGATTGCTTTGGCTTTTCAACAACCTCGGTTATACGGTTATTGTCTAATTTCACTATTCCGTAATTTACTACTTCTGATTCGGGTAATGAATAGATTCCAGCACAAGGTAAACTAAATTCTTCATATGCCATTACTAGTTTTTTTGCGGCATCAGATGGTTTAAAATTAGTAATGCTGGAAAACTCTCGCGTAATGATATTATCTCCTAAAAGCACAATAAATGGACCATTAATTGCCGATAAAGATTGCATTAAAGCATGACCTAGACCTAGTGGTTCGCTTTGAATATGAATGTGAAATTCAAGGCCCCTAAACGGCGAAAATAGCTCTTCACTTATCTCAGGGCGTAATTGTGAATAAACGCCGTTGTCTTGGAAAAAATTGTCGAAATTTTTCTTTGGTGAGGTGACTATATGGATTCTCGATACACCGGCATTGGCAGCTTCAAGTACCAAATGAACAAATGCCGGTACGTCAACTAATGGCAGTGCTTCTTTTGGTAAATACGCACTTGTTGGCAGCATTCTACCGCCCAACCCGCCCGCAACAATAACTGCATCTTCAACCACGCTCATATAGAATCCCAAAGGGTACAACCTTTCAAGCATAACCCAACATGCGTGGTCATGGCGAATGAACCGGAGTGGCGGTGGTACACACTTGCCGGTTTACTAATGGTGGCGCAAACACTGTTTGATGTCTTACCAGGTGGACCGTGGGATGCCCCCTCATTCACAAGGGGCATCGTTGGGCTTGTGGGGTTATGTTGCCTCTATATCGCCTGGTTTCGTTTCACCTTCAAATCAAATGGAATTATCCCCTCAATTAATGGATGGCAAAATCCACAACAAAGCTGGATTAAGGTGCTAATTTTCTCATTCATGTGTTTTGTTATTGTTGGAATCCTACAACTAAATGATATGGAGAAACAACTTCCAGAAACTGCCGGGATGATTGTTATGTTAATCGGCTGTTTGGCGATGTTAA
Source organism: uncultured Candidatus Poseidoniales archaeon (assembly GCA_964015895.1). Lineage (GTDB taxonomy): Archaea > Thermoplasmatota > Poseidoniia > Poseidoniales > Poseidoniaceae > MGIIa-L1. The sequence continues at coordinate 20,667 of CAXHFO010000005.1, read as the reverse complement.
ATTCAATATATGTTGGTTTGGTGGTTTCTGGGCCACTCAATGAAATAGGCGAAGAAGAATGATTAATCCAAGAATCCTAGTTCTTGGTCTAAGGTATCTAATGCATCATCAAGAGAAGGAAGCTTGTCAGGGGCTTGTTTAGTACTAACATGCTGCGTTTTTATTTCCATATGTGGCATTTCACCCTTGCCAGATAACCAATTGGTCCAGACCCCTGAGGAATTCTCTCTGCGCGCATTCATTAGTTGCCATAGCGGATCTAAGTCGCAGTTTTCTGCAGACAGATCGGTGAGCCTAGCGGCAAATTTAGGAGGAGATATATCGCACATTTTTAACAGTAATTCTCGCATTCTTGTCCGTACAACCTCATCGTCGTCCTGCCATAATAGCGGGAGTAGTTTTCTGCTGTCATCGGGAAATGTCTCAAAATAATCTCTCAGTGAAGGTACTATATTTCGCCTCACAACTGGCAGTTCATGCTTACTCAATTCCAATAAATTTTCAGCCCATAGGTCAATATCTAGAAATCTTAAATCTGCGGATGTGTTACTGACTGCAGCCAATACGTCAGGGTCTTTATCCGCTTTTAGTTGATTATAGAAAGGTAAGGCGTCAACAGTTAATCTTCTAAATAATCTAGTTAACCCATCAGCCATTGACCTTCTGACCATTAAATCATCTCTTGCCATTAATAACTTAGCCAATTGATGGCCTTGCTCCTTGTCATAATCAATTACCTTCGCTAAGCATCTTGAAACCTGTACTGCTACTTGGTCATCTGCATCATCACTTCTTCTAACCAGAATTTCAAGCAACTTTAGTGGCTTGATTAATTCAGCTCTTTCAATTAACAACCTAATCCATTCGATCAATAATCTTCTGCGGTCAACATTGCTGACCTCTAGTTCATTTAGCATCCATTTGGCTGCTTCAACACCTGTTTCATGAGCCATTACGCCGGTGATACGTGGAACTACTGCTTGTGGATTCCAATCGATATTCTGCGGTCCTGCCTCAGGTTGTGTGTGCCACGAACCTGGACGTTCACCAATCGCTATTGATTCTAACATGTGATATCCTTGATGTATCGGTTGACCGAGTGGTCCAATTGATAAGCCATTTAGCAGAGCAATACTGAGCCACCATCGTGTTATGTCTGGAGCAGAAGGGTCCAGTGCTTGGGCTAACCAATCATTATTAATCAGAAAAATTAGTCTCTCAGCAACCATGTTACTGCGTTTAGACAGCCATTTTTGATGCGTTTTATACGGGTCGTCGGTTAAGTTCATTCTATGTGGAACTACCAACTCTACAACAGTGTTTAACTTGTGTTGAAACATTCCATGATCTATATTCAATAAAGCGAGTCCTTGTTCGATTAACTCTTGAGGAGACAGTGGGTGAACTGGGGGGAAGTCTGGGTCTATTAGCGGAGGACTTGGAAGTGGCCAAGATTTTGTTCCTCGCTCCATTGCTTCGACAAGTAGCGTTGCTACCTTTTCAAACACAATCTGAGATAACTCAGATCGACTCTTAGTCATTAATATCAACCTATTTTGGCGATTTAAATATCAAGTTCGATATTCAGATTTTGGATTAATTCCTTGTATCTGTTACGAATTGTTACCTCAGTAACTCCGGCAACTTCTGCAACTTCTCTCTGGGTTCTTCTCTTGCCGCACAATACTGAAGCGATATAGATAATCGATGCTGCAATTCCTGTTGGTCCTCGTCCGCTGGTTAGTTCCTTTTCTTGGGCAGCTTTGATCAATTCGTAGGCTTTTGCTTCAACTTCAGCATCCAGTCCAAGGCCTGAACAAAATCGCGAAATATAGTCTTCAGGGCCTGTAGGCATGATTTTCATTTTTAGTTCTCTTACCATGAATCTGTAGGTTCGACCTATTTCTTTTCGACCAGTTCGTGAGGCTTGTCCAATCTCATCTAGGGTTCTTGGAACTCCACATTGTCTGCATGCTGCATACAATGATGCTGCTGCTACACCTTCAATAGAGCGACCTCTAATCAATCGCTTATCGACTGCTTTCTTGTAATTAACTGCAGCTGCTTCTCTAACAGACTTTGGTAATTCTAGTCGACTGGCCATTCGGTCTAGTTCTGCTAGTGCCATTGCAAGGTTTCTTTCGGTGGCATTAGAAACTCTGCTTCTTTTCTGCCACTTTCGCATTCGATAAAATTGAGAACGATATCTTGAATTAATAGTTTTGCCAGAATAATCCTTGTTTTGCCAATCGATATCGGTAGAGAGACCTTTGTCGTGGAGCATAACTGTCATTGGAGCACCGGTTCTTGCTCTTTGGTCGCCTTGTTCTGGCGAAAATACTCGCCACTCAGCACCTTGGTCAATCACATTATCTTCTAAAACTAATCCGCAATCATCACAGACTACTTCACCTCTAGTCTCGTCACGAGTCAAGCTTCTACTTCCACAATCGCTGCATTTTACAATATCTTCAACCTGTTGTTCATCCATTTTCCATACCCCCCCTATAATAAAATTAGGGCAATACTCTTAACCCCTATCGCAAGGTTATATGAAACTTATGCTGTAAATTCCGCAATTGATTTTGTCCTGGCTAACTGTTAATTTTCAAAAAATACACTTCCCGTCATATACTTTTTCACAAAATTAGACGAATGGTTATACCAACAAGTCTCCTGCCCGAAACGAGTGCAATGGGTGTCGCGGGGTTACAAAGACAAATTGCACTCACACCGGGGAAACGGGTTTTGTTTCTCACCAAAGACATGGACTTGATAAAACAACAACTTTACCATGGACTAAATTTACAGATGAAAGATATCAATCCTGAGGATTTACTTGACGATATCAACACTGATGTAATGACTCCTGCTTGGGTTTGTTTTGATCATGACCCCGCTGAAATTGCTAAAAATGCCTATGCTGGATTAAAGCATAATGGCCTACGAGTATTCAATGAAAATGCACTGATTAACGGAAACTTTGAGGTCATAGTATCTGGTCAAAGGAAAGGCACTGGCTCTAGTAGAGAAACCGCAGCACAGTGCGAACGTTGGGCGGGCATAAGAATAGTAATAGCTGCATCATTTGCTCCAATACACGAACGAAATAATATCAATCTCGGTCAATTAATGGGCGACTACAAGATGCTTGAACAACTACAGGAAGGAGCAGCATTACCCCTGACAAAATTCACCGATAAATATGATGTAGTGACCAAAATAATTATCCAAAAGGGTGGGCTATTTCCATTTGCCAAGTCACTAAAAAATAATGAAATTCAACTACCTGAAATGGATACAGAAGACAGGCCAATGACTATGGCTGAGAAAATAATTGCTCGTAACCTAGTTGGACAAAAGCCTAACCAATGCGTCAAGCCTGATGACCCGGTAATTACTCAGGTTCAAAGTGGGTATTCGCATGAATTCACCACTGCTCAAGTTCATACCTTCCTTGGACAAGAATATGGTGAGGATTACTCATTGCCAAATCCTAGTAAATTTGCGGTCTTTGAAGACCATTTGCTATATGCGCATCACAACCCAAAATTTGTACCCTTCATGGATAAAGTACAAACCTTACGAGACTTGCAAAAAGCCTTTCAAAGCCATACTGGAGTTAGGGATTATTCAGCAATCGATGGAGTCTCGCCTGGCATTTGTCATCAAGTAGCCCGTGAAGAATTTATTGAAGTTGGAGATTTTGTTCAAGCAACTGATTCTCACACGTGCATGGGAGGGGCTTCTAATGCACTCACATGGGGTGTTGGAGCCACAGAATACTCTAATTTGATTAGTTCTGGTTTTACTTTCGTAAAGGTGCCTGAGTCAATAAGGTTTGAATTATCAGGCATACTAAATTCTGGATGCACAGCAAAAGATGTGATTCTTTACATTCTTGCTGACCATGCAAGAGAAGAGTTAACCTTGAACAGATCAATGGAATTTGGTGGTCCCGGTTTAGCAAGCCTTTCGGTTGATGAACGAGCAACATTGTGCAATATGGCAACTGAATGTTCAGCAAGAACAGGTATCTGTGAGCCTGATGAAAAATTGTATGAGTGGATGAAGCGCTCGATGCCGCATCTTGATATCAAACAAATGCAACAAAACGCAGTAAATCCTGACCAAGGAGCTGTATATACCGGTGGTGTTCACCATATTGACTTGTCTAAAATCGAGCCAATGGTAGCACATCCGGGCAATCCTGACAAAGGTGTGCCCAGTGATCCAACTAATGGTGCATTAATTTCCGAAATTGGCGAAGTTAAGGTTGATATTGCCTACGGTGGGTCTTGTACTGCAGGTAAAGAGGATGACATTGCTTACTATGCATTAGTCTGTCAGGCTGCTGAAGATTTAGGAATAGAAGTTGCTGATGGAGTAGAATTTTTCATCCAATATGGTTCTGGACTGGTCAAGGATCTAGCGGTTAGAAAAGGGTGGCATGAATTATTTCAAAGAGTTGGTGTGAAATTAATCGATCCTGGTTGTGGTGCATGTATTGGTGCTGGACCTGGCGTGTCAATAAATCCAGAACAAGTCACTGTTTCTGCTATCAATCGTAACTTTCAAGGCCGCTCAGGGCCGGGGAAATTGTATTTAGCAAGTCCATTAACGGTCGCTTCGTCTGCTTTCACTGGCAAAATAACCTCTTGGGAAAGTGACTTGTTTGAATGATGATTATGAAAAAAAGAACAAGCCTAGTTGCTGTATCAATAGTAATTACTGGCATCGCTTTGACAATTTCTCTAACGCAAGTATTAATTTCCTTATTCCTTGATTATCTAACATGGTTTTCCGATAATGAATTCTTTGGTATGATGATTTTTATATTCCTGTACATAATTTTTGGCATAATTGCCTTACCAGCAAGTTTTCACAAGTACCTCGCTGGAGTTATTTACGGCTTTGGACCAGGCATAATAATCGCCTATATTGGCTCTATGTTAGGGGCAATTGCACCGTTCTTACTCGGAAAAAAGTGGATGAACCCTTATGCTAGAAGAGCACTTAGTAAACATCCTAGCTTGAGTGGATTAGAACAAGAAATCGTTGACAAAGGTACCAATGTAGTAGCCCTTACTCGGATTAGTCTGGTTGTCCCCTACGGGGTGTTAAATTATGCATATGGTGCTACTGAAGTAAAATTTAGAGATTATCTAATAGGAAATTTAGGGATGATTGTTCCCTCGATAATGTATGCTTGGTGGGGTTCACAAACGGTTGTTACCAGTAATGGAATTGAAACCACGGCAAAGACTCCGTTTGATTTGCTAATCGTTGTTTTGTCGATTATTATCACGATTTATATGATTGTCAAAGGTAAACAAATCATGGATAACTTGGAACGTCAACAAACCGAAGGCACAATAATTGAATGATTTGATGTCATTTTTATGTTAGTTATTATGTACCGTCGGTAATCAAATTGCTATGTTGCTGGCCCGAGGTCATTCGGACCGAGGAGGACCAGAAACGGAGTGACAAAGATGTCAGGAATAGCACAAAAACTCGCGGCAAATCAAAAACAAGTAGCAATTTCGGAATTTTTTGAAAAGAACAAACACTTCCTTGGGTTTGACTCATTATCAAGATCGCTAATTACTGCAGTCAAAGAAGCGGTAGACAATGCTCTTGACGCCTGTGAAGAAGCACGTATTTTGCCGACTATCAAAGTAGAAGTTACCAAGATTGACACAAAAAAAGACATAATCGAATTAAAAGTCGAAGATAACGGGCCGGGAATTCCACAGAAAAGCATTGAAAAAGTGTTTGGGCAATTGTTGTTCGGTTCTAGATTTCATGCTATCAGGCAATCCCGTGGACAACAGGGTATTGGAATTACAGGAGTGGTGATGTATAGCCAACTTACAACTGGAAAACCTACCCATGTCAAATCAAAAATTGCCACTGAGGCTACCGCCGCGTTTGTTGATATTGGCCTTGATACTAGAAAGAATAAGGCCACTAAGAGTAATTCTGGTCGTGAAATCTGGGAGGAAGAAAATGGCGAGATAAAAAAACATGGGCTAGAAGTAACTTGTCGAATGAAAGCTAAGTATCAGAAAGGTCGACAAAGTGTTTGGCAATATTTGCGCATGACTAGTATTGTCAACCCACATGCTGAGATTACTTTTACCGATCCCGATGGAGAGGTTCATTTTTGGCCACGAGTAACAGAGAGGCTCCCGAGGAAAGTTGAATCTATTAAGCCGCATCCTCACGGGATTTTACTTGGACAATTACAAAGAATGCTGAGTGAGTCGAAGGATTCTAGAATGTCGGTATTTTTACGAATGAATTTCTCTGGAGTGTCTGGAAGAGCTGCCAAAGAATTGTGCGCAGCGGCTGATATTGAGGTTAATATCAAACCAAAAGCGATGAAACCTGAACAAATGCGCGCCCTGTTAGAGGCTTTTCAAGGCGAAAGAATGTTTAATGGAAAACCGGTGAAATTACTAAATCCGCCAACTAATTGTCTCTCGCCAATTGAAGAAATGCTCATTAAAAAGGGCCTATCAAAAACCATCGATTCAAGATACGCAACAACCATGACTAGGGTGCCAAGTGTGTCCCTAGGTAATCCATACCAAGTGGAAGTTGGCCTGATTTTTGGCGGCAATATGGCGGCAGATAAGCCGGTTGAAGTATTGCGTTTTGCTAATCGAGTACCATTAATGTATCAACAAGGTGGATGTCTACTCACCAAAGCAATTGAGAGTGTTGATTGGCGACAATATGGCTTAGATCAGCCCGGAGGCAAAGGAGTTCCAAAAGGCCCGGCAGCAATATTGGTTCACTTGGCAAGTACAAATGTTCAATTTACCTCAGAAGCTAAAGAAGCTCTGGCTGAGAATGGTGAAGTTATCGAAGAGGTCAGAAAAGCCATGCTAGAAATGGGCCGAGGTCTAAGAAAGCATCTCGAGAAGAAGAAAAAGATGGCCAAGACCAAAGAGAAATTCGAACTGATAAATGATATATTACCTGCCATTGCAAAAAAGTCCGCAGAGATTTTAGAAAGACCTATTCCAAATTTAGCTGGCTCGATAACTAAGATAATGTCTGCAGTGATATCTGAAAGTGAAACTGTATGGAACAAAGCCAATAAAATGTCAGATGTATCGATTAAAATTTACAATTATACTGCTCGAGCAAGGGCTTACACAATACTTGCAACCTGGCCAGAGAAGTCTGGCGGGATAATGAAAAATAATGTCTTTGGCGGAAGAAAGGAAGCAACTGGTGTGTGGGCATGGAAACTAGAAACCCTTCAGCCGGGCGAAAATATAACCATTACATTTAGTCTAGATGGGCTTGAAAAAGGCGATTGGACAGAAACTGATGTATTTTATCGGGGTAGTCAGGAAATTATTGGAGCATTGAAGATGGATGAAAAATATCTTGATGAGATTCGTAACCAAGAAAAGATAATGCAAGAACTTGAATCAAAATCAGATTCTAGTTATGTAGAGGCTCCTCCAAGCGACGTAACTACGCAAGATAAACAAGTGAATCAGCCGGAACCTGCTGTCAAGCCACCAACTGGGCAAGCTACATTATTTGGGGGTGAAATCTGATGGTTCAACAACGAATGTCAGCAGAAGATACCAAGGTAGCTATGCATTCAGTAGTTGGAGAAATGTATGACAAAATTGTCAAAGGTGAGCCGCCAACAATGACTTTACCAGTTAGAACAAAAACCAATATTGGATTTGACAGAAAATTAGGCGTCTACAAATATGGCAAAAAGCGATCTACTCGTGATGCCACAAGTTTGGGTTCAGCAAAGCAACTACTCCGAGCATTACACGTGATTGAATTTATTGAAGAAATGATTGATTCGGGTAAATCTTCAACCTTAAGAGAAATGTATTACATCTCAGAAAGTTGGGGTTTGGGTAAATTTGGTAGCCAAAATGAATCAAATAATCTTGCTGAAGATTTAGAAATTGTAACAAAATGCTTGCGCGAAGATTTCAAATTACGTCCTGAAGAAGACGGTGCTAGAATGATTGGTAATCTAACCTTACAAGAGCGCAACAGACGAGGCGAGTGGATGAGAATCAATGCGCGGGATGATGTCGGGGATTCGGGCTACGGCGTTCCATATAACGTTGAAAAGGAAAAAATCGAACTTTTAGAACATGATATCAATTTCATCATGGCGATTGAAACTGGTGGTATGTTTGACAGATTAGTAGAAAATGGGTTTGATGAGGATTTCAAATGTGGACTACTTCATTTGAAAGGTCAACCTGCAAGATCCACTAGACGAATCATTAAACGAATGAGCGAAGAGTGGGATTTACCAGTTGTAGTATTCCTTGACGGCGATCCATGGTCGTTCAGAATATTCGCCTCAATTGCGTATGGTGCAATTAAAACTGCACATATTTCTGAATATCTAGCTACACCGTCCGCGACATACTTAGGAATAACAGCTGATGATATCATGGCTTACGAGTTACCAAGTGACGATCTTTCAAAGAAAGATATTGAAGCATTGAACGCTGAACTTTCAGATCCTCGATTTGCCGATTCGTGGTGGCAAGAACAGATTAACATGATGCTGGAATTGGGTAAAAAGGCTGAGCAACAATCCTTAGCAAAATATGGTCTAGACTTCGTAACAGATACCTATTTACCTGAAAAATTAGCGGAGTTAGGTCTTGCTTGAGTTGTACAAGCATTGATGGAGGACTTCCACCGAGGAATAGTCATGGCGCAGAATTCTGGTAACCCTTGGGCTATGCGTGTTGCAATAATTGGGCTAGTCTTTATTTTGCTTGGTTCTATCGCCATTTTTTCGAATGTTGACAAAATAGATGATGCTGCCAGTCCCAAAAAAATCAACGAAGCATCACAAACAGGTGATGGCAGTGTCGCTGTTGAATTATCAAAAAGTTGTTATTCTGCAGTTATCATAGATGATGATATTAGTAATGTTAGCCTGTTTAAGATGGTTGGCTCTAGTGTCCAAGATGATGCTTTGAAGAGCAGTAATTGCAAAACAGACTGGACGCCTATGGACTCAGATGGTAGTAAATTTATCATTTTAGATGGGTGGGAAGTAGAGGAAAGTGGAGAATATGTTTTGCAGGTAGTATGCGAAACAGGATGTGAAAATTCTACGGTTTGGTTAGTTGATGCAACTAGCGCTCAATGGAAATTACTTGAACAACCAGCACTGGTATTTGGTGGAGCAACATGTTGTCTTGGAATTATAATTCTGCCCGTAGCATTCATTCTTTATCAGACTAATAAAAATGGCAAGGGCCCTAAAATGATGATGGTAGGAGCAAATGGGCAAATGATGCCAATCACTGATTTGACTCCAGAAAATATTGCCAAATTACAGCAACAGGCGATTGTAGAAAAGGTCGACAATCCATTTGCTGATACCGGTTTAACTGAATCTAGTGACTTTGTTGATGGTAGCGAAGATGTTCAAAATGGCACATTATTGACCACAGAACAAGTATTTGCATTAATGAAAGGCGATGTGGATGAAGCACAAAGCAGGGTTAGCGATCCATTTGCCGATTATAATCATGTTCGCACCGAACAACCGATCAAGAAGATCACAAACACAAAGGAAATCGCTTCATGGGATGACGGTGATAATCTTTCCACTAAACAGGAAGTAGAAGACAAGACCAAAATTGTGCAAGATAAATCTCCAAAAGCCACAGAAAATAAGGCCTCAGGAAAGCCTAACGCATGGAAAGATTGGGACGAAAATTAGGTGATTTAGTGAATAAGTATATTTCGATTAGCATCACAATTATTGGTTTACTGATGTTGATAATATCATCATTAGCTGTGACCAATACTTTGAGTGATGCTGAATCTGTTGATGCTATGCTACCCCCCTGCACTGTAGAGGAAGGTTTACCGCTAGTTGGAGAGGACGAGGTCACTTGTTATTGGGGGATGTCTGGGGAAATATTAGAGATACCAAGTGAGGCTATTGCGGCAGATGTTGATGTACAAATCTCCTGGCAAAAATCAGGTGTATGGATTGGTATCGCTGAGGCCGCAGAAGCAGAAAAGTGCGAATTAAAAACAGATTATTACGAGTGTGACAAAGAGTCTGTAATCATGATAGCTGGTGGACCTACATCGAATGGAGAGATTGTATGGAATCCTAGCCCTGGGGAATATCGTTTTGTTGCGGGCGGTGATGACACTCAAACATTGCAACAATTTGCGGTAGATTGGGAGTATGAGGCTTCATTGAAGTCTGGTTTAGCAATAACAATGATGGTTATTGGCGGAATCCTACTGTTAACTGGTGCATTGCTAATTTATCAGAATAGAACTAACTAATTTGAAAAGGTTCATCAATTAGGTAACCTTAGGTTTAGCAATATGGCAGACCTTGACCTTGCACTATCCCTTTTGCAGAACAAAGTTCGCAGACAAATCTTGGAGAGACTTGTTAGAGAACCTCACTATCCTATGCAGTTGGCTGAATTGATTGGAGTGAGTCAACAAGCAATAAAGAAGCACTTGAAAGAATTAGAAAAAGGAAATTTCGTGACTAAAATGAAGGTCCCAAGTGAAAAGGGCGGGCCACCAAGAACGATTTATACTGTTCAAGAAGCGATTTCAATCAGAATTGATTTAGGCCCTGATTTATTTAATTGTGAACAACGAAAATTACCTGCTGGCGGACCTATGCGATTATCGAGGAAATTACCTGAGGCAACCCACGGAGTTGCCGAAGTAGTCAGTGGGAGGAAACGTATCTCAGTAAGTGAAGGCGTGGCATATTTGGCTGAACTCAATCAAGTTATTGAGCAATTAGACGGTCAAAGAGACGCATTGATATCATTGCACCAGCATATCAGAAACCGGATTTCACAAGGGGTAGATAGTGATTTTGAACAGTATGAAGAGAGGGCAATGATTCATACAATTATTGAAGCGCCAGAAAAGCGGCTTGATCTCAACATGTTAAGCAAGGAATTACAATTGGGACAGCGACAAGTTTCTGAATTACTAGAAGAAGTCAGAGCGAAGCTTCAACGACAAATCTCAGAAAAGGCAGGCCACATCATAGTCACGCCCGAAAACTCCAATCTATATTGGTGGCTGGGCGATTACAAGAAGTCTAGCTAAGTTAATCTTCAGATTCAAGTACTGAAACTAATGAAGACTGTTCTGCAATCCTTAACTTTGCTTCTTCTCTACGAGCCTTTCCGACAAAGTAAACTACACCAAGTAAAGACAGGGTTAGTAAGATTACCACAAATGGTAATGCAGTTTTAGCGACCACTTGAGATGCAACATCGATGAACGGGTTAGGCGATTCCAATGGTTCTGAAACAGCCACGATGTTGTTCTTTTCACTAGCTTCAACAATTTCATTCATCGGGTCGACTACTACATAGACGCCTTTACTTCCTGCAACAACCGGATATAGTAAATAGATTTCAATTTCTTTAACTTCCTCTGATGCATCAGGAGCAAGTAGAGCACCGACAACTTGACGCATGACAATACTGTCTTCTGCACAGCCATTGCTTTGAATGTCATTGATAATTGATTGGCTATTGACATCATCATATTGACACAGTACTATCTCGATATCAATTGCATGAGTATTACCTCTATTTTGCAATACGATACCAATAGGAATTGTCGAATCAATTTCGGCGCTATAATCGCTAATGATTATTTTGTCAATCACTAAATCAGGTGCTTTTAGGCTCAATGTCACAATAAATTCGTTGCTATCTAGGTTTTCTCCTTGCCAAGATGGTGAGGAATCGTAATCGCCTCCTTCAGTCATATCTCCTGCCTTGGAAACGACTTTCAAACCAACAACTCTAGTATCCAGTTTAGCCGTGGTTGAGATTTTTACCACTGCAACCATTTCTATTGTTTGATAAGGTGCCATCTTAGGCATCATGTAAACGAAACTATCCCCAGATGGAATTACTGCACAGCGTATTGAGTCCTGTGCTTCTTCAACTGTTGCATAGAAGTTATCGATTTCTATTTGGCTAGCGTCTCCTGCAGGCATTGGTTCTGAAATTTCAACGCACGGTTCGTCAACTTCCAAATCATTACTTATTTTCTTGATAGTACGCCATTCAACAGACCAACCAGTCAAACTACCCATTCCAGGAAGTTCTGACCAAATTAACGCGTTTCCTTCCTGTTGTGCGGTGTGATTGTCCAAGGTTGGCCAGTCTTCTACGTTGCCATTATTGGTTATGTTAACTGAGAAACTGACAATCTTACCCGGTGCTGATACTTTCACTGGGTTATCAACTGCTGGATCCATGTAAATTTCCATGTCGTAAAATTCATTGACATAAACGTACAAAAAGTCGGAATCTCTTTCTCTAGTCAATCGATTATCTTCGTTTGGATATGCTTCTTCCGAAAGTGTTTGGAATTCTACTACATACAATCCTGCTGCAATATCAAATTCTGGCACATTCATCAAAACATCGAAAGTTTGATCTGAATCACGATCTAATTCCTCAAGACTTTCACGTGGAATTACGATATCCCAATGACCAGTTCTAACAGGGACTCCTGTTGGATCTGTTACTGTGGTAAGTCTGAAATCAAATCGGTCAGGGCCGTTACCGTTATTGATAGTAGTGGTTGGTAGAACTATGTTTTCACCAGGGTTAACCGCGATTGCAGAGACCGGATTGCCAAAGGAATCAGTAACTGTTACCAACCTATCTTCATCTCGCTCAATATTGGTTTCAAGGCTGTATTCATGAATCACGTTGATGGTATATCTTGCTGAGTCTGAAACTTTTTGATAACCCTCTAAGTTTGCTTGCAAAGTTATACTCTTAGAACCAATGCTAGCATCTTCTGGAACACAAAGTGTAACTCTTACTAAGTAAGTCTTGAAGGTAGTGCCTGGGTCTAATTTCCATTCTATTGGAGTACCAAGAGTTGCATCGCTGCCTCCTAGAGTTTGAGAGAAATCAACATCAACAACCCAGTTTGATTGTCCCCATGTTGCATCATCGATATCATCTGGCTTTTCAGCTGGCGCACCAGGGGTGCTAAAGATTAGGTTTCCAGACTCAAAGTTCTTGGTCACATCTTGTTCAAAGGTGTGACATTGGCCTGCCATTACTTCTTTTTCACTGTCCTCTGGGAGCAATTCTTCAAACACAATATTTCCTTCAGATTGGATGGAAACGAAGATACCTAATTCAAGAATATCATAAGTTCCTTTGTCTACTGACTTTATCGGCTCTCCTTCCGACCAACCCTTCAGGTAAATTACAAATGCACCAGGATCTTCTGTTGATGGTACCTTTACTGTGAGTATTTTGGTAGTTGATTTACCTGGATCAAGTTCGACACGTAGCGGGAAAGTAATTTCCCAGCCAAATGGTAGTAACCATTCTTGTTGACCTTCCAAGGTATTAGGGTCCCAGAATAGGAAACTATCCTGAACGTTGCCAGTGTTGGTTATGGTAATTGAAAATGTCGCCTGGCTTCCTTGCTCGATATCCTGGACACTAAGTGATGTATCCAGACTTATTCCGTGGACAACATCCATCAATGTTAACGTAGTTAGATCCGACCTTATAGCAGGATCTTTGTAGGATTTCGCAGTAACTACTATCTGGGCCAATTCATCTTCATTTGCTTGATAAATTGTTGGTGCTTGAACTCTTAGATAGAAATTAATGAATTCTCCACCTTTCAGATAAATAGGCGTTGTTGGAGTTATTTGGGTTTGGTTGTTGGCAAAGAAAATTTGCGCAGTCCAATTTGTTGGCACACCCGAGACGTTTAATCCATAAGTATCTGCGACTAAATCAATATCTCCTGGGGTAGAATTGTTCATTGTCATGTTGTAGAGTGTTTGTTCGCCCGGTTCAATAACGTGATAGAACGTTTCACCTAGAGCCAGTTCAACATCTACTTGCCCAGTTAGAACATGTGAATAGCAAATAGTAAATGCGCCATTTTGCTCATCATTACATTTGTTTCTATCCGACCAACCGACGTGTGCACCACTTCCCAAATCGTTAGCAAATGCAGGAGGAATTCCTATCTCAGGCCTACCTCCTGTATCTGTTCCAAGCTTATTGCTGGCCCATGTGGTAATTGAGACTATTTCCCAAGGATCTAGAGCAAACTCTCCTAGTCCGGTAAGATCAGTTTGATTCAATCTAGTATACTGGATCTCTTCACCAGCAGTAACATTGGCGGAATCAACCCAGGCGATATGGACATTGTTTTGCTCATCGGTTAGCAATGATGGGTAGATGGAATGTCCAGACCAAGGACGATTAGCCGCCAAACCTGATAATCCCTCAACATTAGAGATTGGAGTGTCTTCTATTTTCTTTATTGCATAGGTGGAGAGTCCTTCTTCAGCCCCATCAAAGGCACCAGCACCTTGTAATCGAAGCTTGGTATAATATACCTCATAATTGGCAGATTTTTCGAAACCATAATCTCTACCATCCATCCATGCAATGTGGGTATTGCCCTGCATATCAACACCAATAGATGGGTGGAAGGAATATGCATCATCAATAGTGACTCTTGTGTCATTAACTACTACAAGATGGCCTTCTTCTCCTGGTCCTGTATCCTCGATGTAGTTGCCATTGACCACGCTGTGCCCAGTTCCTCCAGGGATCCAGGTTGGGTCATTATCCATCTTGGCGTAAGGATCTAATACAGTCATGTAAATTTCTCTTGAATTATTTGTTGCAACGAAAACCATTGCTTCTACTAGCAAAGCCATTGCGCCTGCTCCGCCGCCGCCAGATGGGAATTCATACGCCTGCCCGCCAGCATTTACGGTTCTGGGGTTGTTTGATGGATCTGCGCCTGGGCAATTTCTCGCTTGAGTTGATACGACACCGTTTGGACATTTTGCTAAGTCTAGGAAGTGAGATTGAACACTACCAGCACCACCGTAGCCTTGACCATAAAGACCAATTGGGATTACCCCTGCCTTAACGCAATTATCATGGGCTTCATCTATTGAATTAATATCATCTGCTTGTTGAGAAGGGTCGCCATCTTTAGGTCCTTCATCTGAAACAGGTAACACGATTTTTGTTGCATTTGGATTCCATTTGTGATCTGCCGACGTAGGAGGGTTTCCTGGCACATTTCCAGCACCATCTTTCCAAGATAGGCAAGCCCAGTTTGTCCCTGGTCCCCAATCTTCTCCAGAGTTACCAGAGTATGGATTGCCATTGTAAATGGTATTGCCTAGAGTTCTTATTCCGCCAGAATCATCGCCATCGCCAAGAGCTGTTGACCTTGGTCCGGCATTTTGATTAAATCCTGCGCAATCTCCGCTGTCAGCAGCACTTGGAAGACCAAAACCGCCATCTAGACCGTAAATAGTCTCATAAACAGTCATATTGGCAACTTCGAGTAATGGTTTTATGCCCTCGAATGAAGAGCCATCAGAAAATGTCCCGCCATAAATTACCGTGCAGACATCCGCCCATTCCGTATACATTGAACCGGAGGTGTCAATCACGAAAACCAGTTCTACTTTACCGCCCCGTGTATCGTCCCAAACGATTTGCACTTGGTCGTTAGCATCAACAACAATGTCTGGATGTCCTTTGTGGCCAATAATTGGTGTAATCAACGTATCATCAAACAATACGATGATGTTGTTGGTGACAAAATCAGGTTGAATCATACTGTAGTATATTTGTGGTTGGTTGAAAAATTTCTCTTCGGAATCATATTCGTCTTGCCATGCAATGTGGATATTGCCTTGGGAGTCAACGTCAATAGATGCCCAATCTCGATCTTGCGCTCTTTGAGAAATTACGGTATCATCAATACCTGTTATTGAATTATCAGTGGAAGATTGACCATTAAACGGCTGGATTTTGTAAGGGCTAAGAGCGGTATACATGATTTTGTGAGTGCCTGATTTATCGGTCCACACAATGTGTATGTTGTCATCTGCATCTGCGACAATATCAGGATGCCAAACCTTGTGAATACCTGCATTAGTAATCTGAGTTGCATCAATCAGTATTTCCCCATTACTAGCAACCATTGAATAGTACAGGTGCAGGTTATTTCTTGCCCATATGATGTGGACATTTCCTTGGCTATCTCCGACTATGGCTGTCTGCGTGTCTGATGCGGAACCACCATCAACAATTTGTTGAGGTTCGGTAATTACTACTGTATTCGCTTCAGCAAAATCGCTCGCTACTACCATTCCTGAAAGGGCTGAGAGTAGCATAATTGTTACTAGGCTAATTGATTTGAATGTTTGACTCATGGATAAACCTCGCTTATAGCGATATTATCCATGCCCTCTTCATACTTAACTGCGACCCATTCAGGTCAGTTTTGCGGGTAGCTAAACTAAGCCCATTCAGATGGGTCAAAACTAGTGCCGAAGGACATTTTTTCATCAAACTCAATTTCAGGGCTCTCGGTTTCATTTTGAGTAATTTCAATGTTGTTTAATCGTTCTTTTTGTGCTGCTTCACGATGTTCCCAATCATCTACTGGACCGGGTTTACCAACACCTGGCCCGTATGAATACTTAATCTCGTGAATTATACCTAATTTGGCCAACCAAAGCCTCCGTAGTGAGTGCATAAATTCATGCTTGGTAATTCCATCAAACCATATTGGTAAACTAACATTGAATGCTTGCAGAGGCCCAGGCTTTTTGTTAGCGTCATGACCCATGTGAATTCCCCAATCTACTGATGAACTAATCAATTGAAGGCGGGCTTCATGAATCCATTCCGACCAGCCATCGCTATCATCTTTCATGTGGTTTTTCATTTCCTCCTGCTGGCCTTTATCGACTCTAGTCATGCTAGAAATAGCAATCAAATCACGGTTTTTAGGAATCACTACCGCAAACATGTGCCCTTGTTTCCCTTGTGGATATTTTATCAAAATATGGGCGTGGGCCCTTCCATCTGGTTGTTCCTTGACAAAGAGCCTCTCCTCGCCTAACCACTTCCTTACCATAGAGACTATCTCGGTTGGGGACACATATACAGCGAGAACCTCATATTGTTTGAATGATACGCTACAAGGTTAAATCAAAATCTGCTAAATCTTGTTTTATTTCCCCTAGCGCGGCGGCAAGTTCCTGTTTATCAGATTTGGAAAATGTGGCCCTTCGAAATGATCCTCTAAGGTCAACATAATCGTCCCAGACTAAGGAAAATAGTCTTCCAGTTAGTAAAGAAATTGGGAACATTAACAACCACGCAATTACAATTGTAGCCCAAACTGCGATACTTCCTTGGCCAAGAACCGTCGTCCAATCAAATCCAAACATCGCGTCAATCTCACCAGATTGCCAAAACAACAAAGCGACAATAATAGTTGATGATATCGGCCAAATCGTTATTGAGCCAAACATGGCTGCCAAGAATTGATATGATGTTCTGGCATCTATTCCTTCGTCTGTAGAATCTCCTAAAATTCGCCCTAGGGCAATTTGAGGAAGCAAGGAAAGCAAGAATACCGGTGAGAGGAGAATGAATAAAGCGATTCTGGAAATTGCCAACGGGGTTTTGATTAAATTACCGCTTCTTAAGCCAGTAGATTGGGCATTTAAATCCCTCCCGTCCAAGCCATTACTATGTAAAATCTCAGCCGCCTGCTCAGCCTTTTCTACCAATGGATGAGTTATCTTTGGTGGTTGTAAATCATCAGTATCCAAAGAACGTTGTTGGCCGGAAAACTGAGTTCTAAAATGGCGTGCTAACTTCACTTCTTGACTCCAAGATTTTGGTGGGTTGCCATCAAGCCTTGCTTGTACATGGCCAAGAAGTTGTAATCCGCGGTACTCTCCCCATGAATAAACATCCGGGCTAAGCGGTACTAATTTCTCCCTTAGATTATCACGAAGGCGAAATACAGAATCAGCTGGAGGTTCTGACCAAGTACCGTCGCCAACTGCCTCTATCAGATTGTTTGGAATATCGTCGCTCTCAACTTGTATTGGCTTACCGTACTCAACCCATACATCCGTCCTAAAGTGTTCTTTTTGCCTAAAGTGGAGGCCTAATGGAATCAATACTGGCAATGGTTGGTTTGAGGTTGCAGCCAAAGCCCCTGCAGCAAGTACAGTTCTCATTGGCCCAGTGCGAAATCTAAGCATGTAGGAATCATTATGACTTGTTCCTTCAGGAAATAATACGCAACCGTAACCATTAGCAATTCCAGACGCTAGAGTCATCAGCGAGCGCCCATTGAGGAAATTTGCCTCTTCCTCGGTGCAACCTCCTCGAAGCAATTCCGCTTTCCTGACTACAGGTTGTACTGCCATCCTTCTGGTCCACCAACCAAGCATTGGTCGAGTCACTAAGTCGTGACGGGCACCTAAAACAAAATATCTCGGATGATTTAGGGTTATTTGTAAGGCATCAAGTACTCCATTTGTGTGCCAAGCACAACACAATGATCCACGGTCTGTTGGGATATTTTCTATACCTGATGCTTCAAGTGAACGAAATTGAACCTTACTTATTCTGTTACAAATCCAATAAATTAGTTTAGTCCAAAAATAAGAACCCGGAGTCTCCCCCTCAAAAGATGGCATTGGAGTAGTTAGTAATTTATCCATCTTCATATTTTTAGCGGATTTTGAAAGATAGGGCAGAGTTTCGCCGCGATGGTCTAAAACTCCATCATTCATCTCATCGGGGTCTGGGTGTTTCATTATATCATCTCCACAATTTGTTTGGCTAAGTTGGCTAGATTGGCGTGATTCGCCTCGCTAACAGCCTGGGTTTTTGGCCACATAGACATTAGAGTCAAACCACCATCACCACTGGTTCTAGGAATCACATGTACATGTACATGAGGTACTTCTTGACCCGCAAGTGGCCCGTCATGTAGACAAATAGTGAAATCTTGGGTGGAAAACACCTTGCCTAATTTTTGCTGTACCTCTTTTACTCCAGAAAATAATCCTGTCACCTCTTCATCACTAAGTTGAGAAAGATGGCTTACTGCTTTGTGAGGTATTACTAGTGTGTGACCTTCACGGCGGGGGAAAATATCTAGAAACGCATACCAATTATTACCACGACCTACCTCGTGAGATGGGATTTCTCCCGACAGAATTTTTTCGAAAATGGTTTGGTCGGTCATGCCTATGCTAGAACAACTCAGTTTTTGTTTTTCACTGAGGAGCCAGAACCCAATTATCCTTCGGGCCCTTCCTTAATGCAAGGGTGCCAACATTGCCTTCATTATCTACAGTAATATGATGAATTAATTCTGGGTTTGTATCTTTGAAATCAGTTCGCTTATGCACTCCGCGTGACTCGTTTCTAGCCATTGAGGAACGGATTGAACAAGTGAGTAATCGAATGCCCGCTTGCATTCGATATTTAGCAACCAAATTCGTATTTGCAACAAGCGAAGTTTGGTCTAAATGGATAGTCTGCGCCACTTCGGCAGCGGTTGATAATTCAGCTAAATAATTAGATAATTCTTCTGCGTTGTTAGGTCCTGAAGTAAATTTAGTAGCAATGTCTAGCAGTTTTGAATTGATAGAACCTATTCTTCTTACGGTTTCTGCTGAATCTTGATCGCCGGTGATGTGGTGAGTATCAACGCAATTTTGTAACATATTGACTATGTTTTCAGTGTTAGTAAATGATTGAGTTTTGACCCACTCGGCAGCATGAGTTCCGGCATTATTTCCCCCTGATAAACTATCTAGTAGCCTATTTCCTGGCAATGTTCCAGCCCCGTTTAGGCCAGAACATGCTGAGTCCCCTGCGGCATATAAACCAGTGAACCATCTTGCCCAACTTCCGACAACGGCTCTACCGTGCTCATCTGTTGGGATGCCACCAATTGTTTGATTGACTCTATTTTCAAGTCCTATGGTGAATTGATTCATATCAACGCCCGTTGCGCTTTTTACTGTTCTAAATACTGAACTCCACCATGTTTTGTTGTCGCCCATGTCACGGCCATCTAGTACCGCAGGACCGGATTCCAATACAACCTCGCAAAGATCGGTCATTGTATCTGCGGAAAGAGCGTCGCCAGAAGCATTGCAGAGACTTGCCCCATAACCAAGAATTGTTGAGGAGATGGTTAATTTTGAGTTTGCCACGCCTAGCGGAGTTTTAGCGATAAACTCCATCCCTCTAAGGGGCATACCAGCCTGCAGAGCCAAGTCCATGCCAAAACCAATGCTAGTTCCATGGAAGAGCCCTTCATAGCCACCATCGGCGATAATTAGTGCCTTGGTTTGGATAGCCACAAATTGACCGTTGATCATGTCTAGAGTTACTATGCCATCGACTTTTTGATTAGTTTCTACCAGCATTACTGGCAATTGATCGCTGCGCCTTACCACGCCATGTTTCATACATTGTTCTTCCAAAACTTGTTGTATATCTCGACTCGATGCGTCGCCTGCATCAACTAGCCTAGGGCTATTATGCCCTATTCCTTTGTGGGTTGAAGGAAGACCCTTAGAATCTCTACTGAAGACGACCCCCGATTTTTCTAGATGGTTCATTTCATCTATTGCGCTGCTTGTCTTGCTGGCAACAATATCTTGGTCACATAGAAAATATCCTGACTTGATAGTATCCTCACGGTGACCCCGGTTGTTCATTTCCCTGTCTCTTATACACATCTCCGAGCCCACGAGACCGCTGATAATCT
>CAXHFO010000004.1:0-24925 GCA_964015895.1 uncultured Candidatus Poseidoniales archaeon | reverse complement strand
GTGTTATCAAACCAAGTCAATTTTTTGACCTGCTCATCATCCAAAATTGGGATTGCAATCATCGAATTAACCTCTTTTATGATAAAATTATCATCGATTAATTTCGTTGCTGTTAAAGATTGCCGAATAATTGAAGCCTCATCTTTGTCGACTAAGATCGCTAAAGCGGAATCTACCTGCTTTGCGGCCTCAGTCATGATAATACCACAAGGGGAATGAATTTCAATGTCACTGTACTACGAAGGTACATGGCGGCGTTAAATATAGACCGGGCTAATCGGCCTAATGGCGTCATATTGCTGATGACAACACTGCTTACCATGCATCTATTCATTCCATTTGTTAGCGCTGATGGCATGAACACATGTCAAGCGGATGGTGGGACGTGCGATGATTATAGTGATTCTCATGACTTAACTCCAAGTCAACAAGATTGGGTAAATGGTACCTATGATTTTCAGCTGGTCGATACAGAAACAATTAGCTTAGAAATGGTATGGGCCATTCATGAATTTAACCGTTCTGAATTAGGGTTGGATAACATTGCTGGTTTAGCAGGGTTACTGGCATCAGATGGCATAGGTCCAGAAGATGGGGCGCCGGCTGATTTGATCAGGACTTATTTTGATGAACGCCCAAACGGCCCGGGTACTCCAACAGTTAGAGACCAGTTGAAAATAGAATTAAACAATGCACTTGATACTTCTATAGAAAATGGCTTTGGCAATGTTGCTGGACTCACTACTGATTATACCAACGCGATCACTCAACAAGGAGATACAATTCAATGTTCAGATGACCCATTGACAGACTCAATCTATTCAGGTGAGGGAGCTAGTGAAAATAATGCGTTTTATCCGCCTATTTGTATATCTTCAACATTTACCATTGAACTTACAGACACCGCATTTAGCCTAGATTCTACAGGCAACCTGGATTTGGAAAGAGCCTTTCAAGGAATGTTGGTTATGGGTGCAGAAATAAATACTAATTTCACTTTACTAACTCTGCCTGGTCACATTGGATTCTATTCTTTTTCGCCACCTAGTTATGCTGATATTACTCAAGTTGGCGCAGGAGGTACCTTAGCAGCACGTAGCGGCTCTCCAGCATATTTTGCTGGCGAGTGGATAGTAAACCGCCTAGATGAAACAGATCAGATTGAGACACCGATTTCAGTCAGACTTGCTCACCGTGATGGCTCTTTAGGAACTAACACGGTAAATATTGCACCAGAAACCAAGGCTATCGATCTTAATGTAAAGTTGGATTTACGTGATGAATCAGCCGCAACAATTGATTTTGTGGCTGGAATTTCATACTTAGATGATGACCTATTGAGTGATTGGGGAGTATCTTTGCTAAATTTGTCAGATTCAGCAACGTTACCTTTGGTTACCTCTGATGGAATTCGTTTAGCATACCACAACGGTTTGGTAGAATTAGATCAATTGACTTCAGCATTTCCGATAAATGATATTGCCACCGGTATTTCTGATTCAGTAGGTAGTGATGAATCAATCACTATGAATGACCTATATTGGGTATCTGACGCATTAACAGACGGGCTACCAGTAGCAGGCGGGCTTAATTATACTCACTCAACTGGTTGTTCAGAGGTACCACAAGGTCAGCAACTGAATTATTGCGTCCAAGGATCATCAGCTATGTCTGCTGAATACCCTGTCTACTTACGGTCAACAAGCCAACCATTTTCCATGAGTCTGATCGATATTTTGAAGAACAATTTTGATGATGGTGATTTACTTGAATATGTTGAAGTCTTACAAGAAAGCGACTTAAGAAACCTGTTAAACAGTGGCTTATCTATCGAATCTGTCTTGCCAGGCTCCTATCTAGATTCGGTTATACCAGAGGGTTTACCTCCAGCGGAGTTAACCCTAGAAATTATCCTTCCCACATGGGTAAGAACGATTGATGGAGAAGACAGACTAATTCTTGAGCAGAGTCTTGAAGGAAGTCAAGATGTCAATATTTCCCTGGCAGGAACTGACCCATACGACTGGCGAACCGATATCCGTGATGAGGATATGAATGTAGTTTGTACTACTCTGCAGAGAACCTGTATAAGTAGCAAAATTGAATTGGACATTTCTGCCCTTAGGATAAATGAATGGTCTCAGTCAGTGTCGCTTGATTTTGCTTTAGACGCCGAAGTATCCATTTATCGAGTCATGATTCCATTGGAAGAAATCGATCAAAGTGGCTCTACAAGAGTCAATTTTGAAGCGGCACCATCTGATTTGGTCAGGGTTGGCCTTGACATTGCCAGTCGTCTAGCCCAGCCAAAGACCTTTGATGATGTGGGAAGCATTTGTTCTGAAGACCAAAGCTATGATGTGTGCGATACCAATTTATCACTCCAATTCACCCCGGAGGGACTAACAGACTTTTCCGAAGATATTGGTGATATAATTACCCAATTTATTCACGAAAGCAGTGCAGAATTGCCCGACGTAGAAGATTCACCATTTGGCGATGTAGATCTAAGTGGTTTTCAAATCAAGACCAAGGTAGAGGGGTTAACTGGGCTTGATCAAGATATTGGCGATGATGAACCAATCACCCTAAGTGTTAGGATTCCTGAAGTCGAATTTAAACTTGAGTTAGACGGTGATTTAGGAGAAATTGCTGAGGGCAATACTAGCAGCATGGAATTGAATTTCTTTGCTAATGCGTTTAGAGGACTTGTGGTAAATCCAATGGTTTCAGCAGCTGAACTATTAGGCTCATCTTTAACCAATGGATTGGTTTCAGGTAGTGGTGTAACATACCCCGATCCAAGTGGCGAGAAAGCATCATACTCATTTAGTGGAGATACTTCAATTGCTGAGGAATATAATCTCTCTCTTACGGGTCCAGTATCAGTAATACTACCGCGTGGAATAACCATAGAAGATGTTGAGGACACTGGTGGTTATCTAACCATATCCGAAGTGGGTGGGCGACAAAAAATAACCTATAATATCCCAGATGGAGAATTTGAAGATACTATCTCCTTTAGAATTAAGGTTTCATGGCTTTACTTACTGATGCAGTTTTGGGTATATCCCACATTTGTGGTGATTCTATTAGCCTTATTTATTAGGCGCCGTCGCCGAAAGAAGCGTCTAAAGAAAGCAAGAAAAGCAGCAAATCAACAAACCGCAACCAAGGTGACTATCGGGGATAGTGAATTTGCTGATTTGAGAGGATTCCATAGTGAAGGCTTACATGGTGATTTGGAGCAGTTCGAAGATTATTCCAACAAAGGTCCTCCGCCGATGGTTGACCTTCCTGACAAACGATTCGATTAATCATTGATGGCCTCAAAGATTCGCTTAGCCAATGCTGGGCCAATACCAGGTACAGTTTTGATATCCTTTTCACTAGCATGTAATACCTCTTTTCTTCCGCCAAAGTGGCGTATTAAGGTTTGAAACTTTTTAGCTCCTAGTCCGGGTACTTTCTCAAGAGGGTCGATCAGTTTACTTGTTTTACGCCTTTTTCTATGAAATGTGTTGACAAACCGATGTGCTTCATCTCTAGCATGAATTAACACCCTGCCACGGCGATCTAGAATAATTGGCTCCTTGCCCTTTCTAAATACTGTTTCTTCACGTTTTGCTAGCGCTGCAATCGCAAATTTGCCAGCATTTCCAGACTTATCAATCATTTCAGTAATCATGTTTAGATGGGTTTGACCGCCATCTAGCAACAATAAATCAGGCCATTCTGTTTGATGTTTCATCCAACGCTGGACAACTTCTCGCATCATGCGTAAATCATCTAGTTGTTCGCCTTTTACAGTATATTTACGGTACTCTTCTTTATGTGGCCTGCCATCTTTGAAACAAACACTTGCTCCTACTCGATGTTCTCCTTGAATTTGCGCCATATCAAAACATACAATGTGATTAATTTGTTGCATTGCTAGTAGTTTTGCCCCATCATCTGCCGCACGCTTTTCTAAAGAGCCACTGGTTTTGTTGACAAATCTTATCAATTGTATTTCCGCATTCTGTGATGCTAATTTCATTAAAGTCACCAAATCCCCTCTAGAGGGATTTCTTACCTCGACCGCGGAATCTCTTCTGGTTTGCAACCAGTCCTCAACTCCGTCAAATAGTGGGGTTGGAGTTAGTAGTAGTTTGGGGGGGATTCTATTGGCATAATGGTCTGAAACAAACATCGAGATGGTTTCTCCAATATCTTCACGATGAATCATTTGCCAAGATTCTTGACCCTTTACCACTCCATCATCAGCGTGTAATACTACTATAGCCGCTAAATCTCCTTCACTAGCAAATCCTATTGCATCGCAATCTCGATATACCTTACTTGAAACAATATGTTGACTTGTAGTAGTTCGAATTGCTTTGATTAAATCCCTTTGTCTTGCAGCAACCTCATATTCTAAATTCTCCGAATATTCATCCATTCTTTTGGTTAACGACTCAATCAATGAACTAGCATTGCCGTTTAGAATTTGTTTAACTGCCAAAATCCGTTGACGGTAATCTTCCTCACTGCCCGAGTCAAGATAGCCAAATGGGATGTTATTCTTTTCATCACGAAGACCAAATTGTCGTCTTAGTAATTTCATTACCTGTTTTGCCGCTCCGGCATTTGGGAAAGGGCCCCAAATCACAGCATTTTTTGGTGGTCTCCTAGAGTATAGGATTCTGGGCAAATCGTCACCTGTAAGTGCAAGGTATGGGAAGGATTTGTCATCCTTTAGCATTGAATTATACCTTGGTTTATGTTCTCTAATCAATTGTCTCTCCAAGATGAGTGCTTCATGGGGGGAGGCAGTAACAATGCATTCAATATCATCTGATTTTTTGACTAACTCAGGAATCATTGCTCGGTCAGGATTTTTGGCAAAGTAAGACCTTATTCGTTCACTTAATTTGGTTGCTTTTCCGACATATAATACCCGACCTTTGCGGTTTTTGAACAAGTACACTCCGGGTTTTTTTGGCAACGAGATTGAAGACAATTCCACCGCCATGGTTTCCCCTCAAGGTGCCACCTCAAAAGGCCAACCATCAAATTTGAGCAGATACATTGCTACATTCAATTGATAACCCATATCACCTCGCAGTAATGAGCAACATGTTAACTCAACCTCAGTTAAGAATACTGAAATGGTTGAGTGAATATCCATCTAGCATGGAAAAATCTTGGGATGTTAGTCGTGATTTATCGCTTCCCGGAATTGCTGAGGGAATCGGCGTAGTACGTTCCTCGCTAAATATTCCCTTGACAAAAATTGAGGAACATGGTTTTGTCCAAAAAAGAATGGCTCACGTGATTGGCGGAGGTTCACGGCGAAGACAAGTATATCACATTTCAAATTCAGGCCGAGACTATCTTTCTCAACTTCTTGTTAGCGATATAACTACTAAGAAACCTAAGCCAATATTTGGTAATCCACCCAAACAGATTAAGATCTATGGTCGAAACACTGAGCTTTCTCAATCCTTAGAAATTCTAAATCGTAAATCATTGGTAATTACTGGTATGCCAGGTATCGGTAAATCCGTTTTTGTGAGGAAAATTGCTGCACATTATGCCAATAATAAGACTGTAAGGTGGGTAACAGCAAACGAATTTACTGACTATTTAGAAATTTGTTCAGTGTGGAATTTTATGGCAATGATGCCTCAAGACATTGAATCGATTGCTCTTTATTTCACCAATCTAGAAGAGGTCTTGATAATTGATGATTATCATCTTATTGACATTAGACATCAATCAAAAATACAAGATTTAGTGAATGGAATTTCGAAGCACAGTAAGATGAAATTTATTTTAATTTCTCGCGATACTCTAGATACAGATTTTGGTTTTGAGAAACTAAAAATGGAATCATTAGATTTGGATTCCTGTTGTGAAATGCTTGGAGACGATATTGAGTTGTCTAAAAGAGCAGATATTTCCGAAAAACTTGGCCGCCACCCGCTGGCTTTGAAATTATATGATGCCACTTTCGAGTCGCCTGAATCATCGATAGATATCATTGATTACGTCAACAATGTTGTGTTGAAAAACATCGCTGAAGATGACAAAAAATTGCTAAATTTGATGTCACTAGAACCTAATCCTGTCAACTCTAAGCTTTCAATTATCGAACCGTTGATAGAAATATTCGATATGCAGAGTTTGTTAAAATGGTACAATGATTCAGAGGTAGAATTGCAACATCTAGTAAGGAACGTCACTCGCAGCAACCTCTCTAGTGATGAAATCCAACTTATCCATTCACAGCTATCTATGCATTGGAAAAGCCTCCCTGTGGACGGGAATTTGATTAATTATTTTTACCACTTATCAAAATCAGCGCCCGAAATGTTTGTCGAACAAATTTCGGATTCCCTTGAACAGGTTATGGAAATTAATTCAGCAGCATTAGCTGTTATGGTTGAAGACTTAATTGAGCAAGATGCCAAAAATGAATCATTGAGATATGTCGCATGTAAAATAGCAGCAAAACGGTATGAGGCAGAATATTTGAAACAAAGTGTAGAATTTTTATCCGGTAATAAAAGGCTTGAAATGGATTTCATCCTCGCCAATATGGAGGGTAAATTAGACCAATGCGAGGCAATTGCTGAACAATTAGTGGCCAATCAATCATCTTTTGAGGCAAATAAATTACTAATTTCCTTAGCAACTCAAATTTTGGAGGACCGATTGCCAAATCAGAAATTAGAGGATGACTTAATACGCAAGGTTAATTCTTATTTGAACCGACTAGATTTCTCTGAGTTGGCCAATAGAAACGTGATACTAGTTGCGGTATCAATGGTTAAATTTACTTTAGCTCTTGATGGAAATAAACTGTCTGATGCCGTAAATATTCTTGATTCGATAGAAAGTATCCAGCATAATCAGAACCCAATCTGTCTTAGTATGCAGAGTAAAATAAAAATTTACCAATATGATCATGGGATAATTGATTTTGAAGCTGTTGTTGAATCAGTGCAATCTAATTGTGCAGTAATCGATAATAAATTAATGTCTGACTCATTAAGATTAAAATTAATCGAATCAATAATCGAAAGTAATTTAGAAGAAGCATCGAAAATGTTTACTCGACTAACTAAACCAAACCTATTGCCTAGGTCGAGTCCCGCTTTACGTTACTGCGCTAGATGGTGGTTAGCCAAATCAAAGATTAGCAAAAACTTGGATAAGTCGTCATTGAAGGAATCAATTACTAGGTATAGGGAATCGGGATGTCATAATGCTGCAAAAGCGTTAGAGTCAAAATTACATTCAATGTTCTAAAGTTCTGCACCGATTAGAGTTTTAGTATCAACAATGCCTTTCATTGGTCTGATTTCTTCTACTATGCATCTAGTTAAATCATATTCATCATCTGCTTGGACTCTAGCGATTAAGTCGTATTCGCCAAATAACATCCACCCAGCGGTTACCAAATCAATTGATTCTAGAGTTTCACGGACCACTTTTTCTTGCCCTGGTTCAGTTGTTATCAATACAAATCCAATCGCCATTTAATCACCTAATATTCTACTGCAATCAAAGTTTGAGTATCTTTTACTCCATCTATTTGTCTAAAGTCGCTCATTAACATGCCTGATAGCTTACCAGATTCGCTGGAACTAACTCTAACAATTAAGTCATATTCGCCATAAAGTGCATGTACTTCAACAACAGATTCATGATTGCTTAATGTTAGATAAACATCACGTTCCCTCGAAGGTAGAGTTTTGAACAAGACAAATGCCTCAGGCATGACCCTGCCAATTCAACCAATTTCTTATTGCTTGCTATCCAAATTAACTGTTATTTATGCCCTTGCTCAATTATACGAACCATTGAAAAGTAACACTGTACAACGAAATTTATGGATGGTGTCATTAGGGTAAAATTCTCTATGCTGATAATGACATTAATCCTAGTTTTGACACCGCTAACGAGTTTACCCATTGATTCAAGAACACTTGATAGCGATACTATTGAGAATAATTCGGTAACAAAAGCACAGACAACATGGAGTGGCCTGATTGAGTTAGCAGAATCCTACACCGTAAGTGTAACTGATGAATTAGTAATATCTCCATGTACTACGGTTGAATTATCTGCTTCAACCAGATTATTTGTCGAAGGCAGATTGATAGTTCAAGGAAATAATAGTTGCCCAGTGGTATTTTCACAACTCGGCACTGGACTTCACTATGGGATTCAATTCAACAGCTCATCATCGGGTAGAGGTTCGATAATCGAAAATATAACTATTGAGGGTGCGACATATGGCATCACGGTTTACGGTTCAGATCCTCAAATAAATAATGTTACAATAACCAATCCATCTAGGGTCGGAATTGATTTATTTTCTGCGGCCAATCCGATAATTCACGATTTAATTATCAATCAGGCAGGTAAAGGATTCACGTATGCAGATTGGCGTTACGGACTTGGTCTTTCTGTTGGTGCTGGATCAACTCCTATAGTCGAGCGAGCAACAATGACAGATTTGCTAATTAGAGGACTCAATATTTGGGGCTCATCTGGCGGAATATACCACGATATCAGCATAGATAATGTCACTGCAGAAGGTGCGAGTGCGATTTCAGCCGGAGTTTGGATTGAAGATAGTCAGCCTCTGATCACCGATTTATCGGTAGATAAATCGGACTATGGGATTTTGATAAGACATGTTAGTGATGGCGGTTTTACTCGCGCAGTTGTAAGGGATTGTGTTGTCACTAACTCGATGTACCGTGGAATATATGTCGACAAAGCAAATCATACTAATTTCACTAATTATGAAACTGCAGATTTCACGAATACTATCGTTAGAGGTACTGGTGGTCCAAATGCCAAAACTGCTGGAATTGGATTTGCTGCTATTGAAGTTAATGCAACAGGTGCATGGTTTGAGAATACTACAGTAGAAGATTCGACTACAGTGGGAGTTCGATTATATTTTGTTGACGCATCCACTACATTTAGAAATCTAACTATCACGGATTCTGGCGATCCAGGGCAAGGTGCGCATGAAGCAGGCTTGGCGATAAGATCCTCCTTCTTTGCTCCTAGATTTGAAAATTTAGAAATCTCA
The DNA here is from genome assembly GCA_964015895.1 of uncultured Candidatus Poseidoniales archaeon. Taxonomy (GTDB): domain Archaea; phylum Thermoplasmatota; class Poseidoniia; order Poseidoniales; family Poseidoniaceae; genus MGIIa-L1. The sequence goes on along the minus strand of CAXHFO010000004.1, from coordinate 15,828 downwards.
GGATCAGTTGGTCCAGGCGTTTCTGCGACTTCTGGAGGAGCTATGCAAGGTAGTGATTGGTTGTTACACAATAACAGCAAAGATGGCCTATATATTGATTCATCCACTGTAATAGTTGATCATTTACATCTATCTGATAATGGCGAATCAGGAGCCCACATTTATGATTCACGATACGTTACTTTATCCAACCTTACTGCAACAGGAAATGGTGATTTAGGATTAAATGAACTGGAGCAAGCCGGATTATTGTTCGAGAAATCTAATGACTTAGAATCTAGTTCTGGTGATGTGACATGTAATCATTGTACGGTATCAAACTCTGCTGGTTCAGGAGTAATGGTAAAGGATTCAGTAGATTTGTTTCTCAATCACTTGACAGTGGAAAATAATAATCCTTCTTACGACCCGATTAACGTGGATAATAGTGGCTTAAATTTAGGGCAACAAGGAGGCCGTTTCCATATGCATGATGTGTTAATTATAACAGAAAGACAAGGCACCGATGCCGGGCCAGCAATTAGCATTAATCGGGCTGCTGGTAACATTGACACTTTAGTGGTGCAAGGCAATCACTCAGGTATGATTTGGAATGCTAATAATAATGGCAACTATCCTTCAGAACTTAGCAGAGCTCAACTCTCTGGGACATCATGTCTGCTGCTGATTGACCACAGTGATTTAACGGGTCAAGATAACACCATTTTACCACAATGCACTGGCTCAGTAATCCTGCAAAATAGTCAGGTAAATTGGAGTTCGCTCACCGATTTAACTTCCTCAACTGTAATTAATTTGGATTCCTTTTCTACACTTCACCTGCATCAACCTCAACAAATTGATTTCTCAAGCGCAATTATCGCTCCTTCAGCACAAATAGATATTGCTTGGGACATTGAGGTGTGGGTGCAAAATAATAATTCTAATGGTATTCCAAGTGCCCCAGTAGGGATTAGTTTTGATCAATTTGAACCAAATGCTCAAGAGAATACCAATGATATTGGCTATGTGAAATTCCCTAATTTCATCGGCCAACAATGGACTCAATCAGGAGCTTCTCCGTTGACTACAGTCACGGTTGATTGTACTTATGATGGATTATCAAACAGTAGTTCAGTTTCATTGGATGGGGACAAAACCATCTATTGTATATTGCCAATTGACAATCAACCACCGTTCCTATATTGGGATTCACCCGAAGGCGACTCAATTTATCCTAGTGGCTCGCTAGTAGAGTTCAATGCAGCCCGGTCTTGGGACATAGATGACGACGGCTTAATTTGGGAATGGACCTCATCAATTGATGGAGATATTGGTGATTCAGCCAATTTCACAGTAAATCAAGGAGACCTTAGCCAAACCCTCAGTGATGGAGTACATACTATTACGGTAAATCTTTGTGATGATAAAGGCCACTGTGTACAACAAAGCAGGATAATTGAGTTGTCCAATTTTGTACCAATTGTCTTTGTTGATTTTAGTCCGGATTTAAACGCGTTCAATGAATTGATAATTGCCAAAACGGGTACCGTTGTGGTTAATCTCTCAGGTACTTACGACCCGGAAGGTGACGCGCTAAATTGCTGGATAACAACTTCTTACGGATTGATTTATCCTAGTCAATCGACGGGAATTGATAATTGCCCAGAGATCATAGAGTATACCTTCCCGCTTGAATCTAGTCCAAATAACCCGGCGCCAGAAGAAGATAATTTCGTGCTATCCATTTTTGTTGATGATGGCGTTAACTCACCAGTTGAATTGGCTTACAACACGAATCTATATAATGAAATACCAGAGCCAAATTTTACCATAATTAGAACTGACAACTTTAGTCAATCAGTGGTTACTTTAGATGGGTCATTAACAGTTGATCCCGAAGGTGACAATTTAGCAATTGAGTTTTATTCTAGCCTAGATGGCACCCTCCAGTGGTCTGATGAACCTTCAGCAACAGTTTGGCAAGGACATTTATCTCGTGGAATTCATACTATTGAAATGCGGGTTACCGATGACAATCTTGAGCATGTAGAGGAATACAAAGTCTCCTCTGTGCTGATTTCAGTGTTGAATTCTCCGCCATCCGCACAGATAATATCGCCAAATCAAGCAGACTCATATGATTCATCTGAACTAGTAATCCTATCTGCTAATGGTTCGGGTGATTTTGATTCAGTGTGCAGTTCATTCAACTCTATCGGTTTCTGGCTTTGTTCACAAACCGAGGCATTTCAAGGCTCTGAATATCTTCAAGTTTCATGGACCAGTGACCTAGATGGTAGATTGTCTTCAACCAACCAAGAAGGATTGTTTTATCAAGCTAGGCTAAGTAGTGGAATCCATACTATAACACTAGAAATTGATGACGGAATCAACCCTCCAGTAACAGATACAACATCTATCCAAGTAAGTAAATCAGCCCCAGTTTTATCATTAGCAACTCCTGATTTTACTAAACCCTTCAAATCATCAGAATTCATCTTCTGGAACTCAGTTAATTCACTAGATTATGATGGTGATGAGTTTACTATGACTATTAGGAGTGACAAAGTAACAGAGCCAATTTTGCTAGATGTTGACCCTAGTATTACTCATATGTCTAAACTGGGTGCTGGAACACATAGCATTGAAATTACTCTTACCGATGCAGATGGAATGGTAAGAACAGAATTCTTTGAGTTGATAGTTGAACCGTCAGCCCCTGAAGTAGTAATCATCAACCCTAGCGAAGGTCAATCTTTCACCGGTGGAATTACTATAATCCTTGAAGAAGAATCAACAGATGCTGACTTTGACATTACATTTAGGCAATGGAAAGTAATCGACAAGTCAACTGGTGAAGTTGTCGAGACATTGAGTGGCAGCAGTGAATCAATCATTTTGAATCCAGGTGAATATCTCGTAGAACTTACAGTGAGAGATAGTCTGCTGAACACTCAAGTATCTTCAAGAAATATACGGGTTGAGAAAACCGATCCTATTCTAGATGAGCAATCTATCATAGTAACTCCTGCAGAACTTACTACTAATCAGTTAGTAGATTTGCAAGTAAGTGTGATTTTATCCGACCCAGACGGGACTACTCAAGATGTACAAGCAACAATAATCCACGGAATCCAAGTTTGGGATTTCTCACTAGAAGACCTAGATGGAGATGGTATATGGACAGGTTCAGTCGAGGTCAATCCAGAACAATCAGGACGGCCAAGCTTGAAAATTACCGCCAGAGATGGAGTTGGTGATAGTGCAACAATAAGTCAGGTTTCTAAAACAATTGTCGTTAACGATCCAGATTCTACAAGCAGTAATACGCCACTAATTATTGGCGGACTTGGTATAATTTCATTAATTTTGATTTCTCTAATTATAGCACGCTTCAGAAATAACAAACTGGAAGACGACCTGATAGAGTCTTGGGAAACTTTCAAGCAACCATCCACCGCTAAAGAATATCCAAATGTCGACCAAGATGATGTCGAGCAGGTTACTGAGGTAGTCAATGATTTGTGGTCTCAGTTGGAACAGGAAGAAGGTCTGAATTAATCACTGTTCAGGTAAATCCTTGTTCATTGAGTCAGGGTTCGATTCTCTTCCACCCCAAGGTGTTCTGGTACGATTCATACCGATTCTCTTAGCAAATAAGAATTTGAAATTCTTCCAACCGTCACCCCATGTATGGATTTCAGCATCACCAACTCTTGGCCGATAAGGTACAGAAATTTCGATTGCTTTTTCTTTCCCAATATGCTTTCTGGCTAACAGTTTAATCTCTTCTGATAGCGGCATGCCATCATTGGTTGGCCGCATCTTAGGGTTGTCAAAAATAGACTTTCTAAACACCCACATTCCAGATTGTGAATCTTTGATTCCATAACCAAACAATAGTCTAGCAGTGAAAGAAAGCGCCCAGTTGCCAAATCCATGCAATCCAGACATTGAACCATCTTCAGCCAGCGATAAACGGTCACAGGTAATGTATTCTAATTTTTCATCAAGTAGTCTTTTCACTAATTTGGGGACCAATTCTGCAGGATAAGTACAGTCTGCATCCATTGTAACGATGATGTCGTGACTAGCGATATCAAAGCCAGTTCGGTAGGCCCTGCCATACCCTTTTCTGTCTTCTAGATGCACTCTTGCACCCTTCTTCAAAGCTAACTCTCTGGTTTTATCAGAAGAGTTCCCATCGACGACAAGAATTTCTAATTTTTTACACCAACCAGTGGGTATTGAATCGATAGTCGGCTCGATAGCCTCCTCTTCATTACGAGTCGGGAGGATAACAGTAACGGTCGTGGGTAGTATATCGCCCATACAGTGGCGTGTAGATTTCCTGCTTTGAAGTCATTGGATAGAAAATTCACACTAATTTTCTTCCATTAGTGGTCAATATTCAAACGCCAATCCCTCATCGCGGTAATAATGCACGTAGTGATGATTGCTGGTGAATACCCCCCAAGATGGGGTGGTATTGGCTCAGTAGTCTACCATCTTGCTGGACATTTAGCATCATTCGGGCATTCTGTCACCATCATCACTAGAAGCCATAATGGCCGAGCACCGTCGCAATCTGGGGTATCAATTGTCGAAGTTCCGTGGCTAAAACTGCCAATGACATTTACTCGTTCTTACGCCAAAAATGCGCTCAAGGCCTTAAAATCTATTCATCGTGAAGATCCAGTGGATGTAATCCACATCCACTTGCCATTGGCGTCTTTTTCAGCCAAGGAATTTAGGTTTATGAAAGAAAATATCGCACCAGTCTGTTCATCACTTCATGGTTCTTGGCTTGGTGAAAAACAGGGAGTAATTCGGGCAGCAAAGGCTGGTGAATCGGCTACGTGGCTTAATCCAAATGATTTAGCAATTAGATTAACCGCCAAATGGTATGCTAAATATGAGAAAGCGGGTTTGCTTAATTCCTCTATTAGTGTAGCCAACTCCAACTCAACGTTGCAAGAGTTTAGGAATTGGTATAGTCCAGATAAGGAATTTAATGCCGAAGTAGAGTTGTGGGGGTGTGACCACAAAGTGTTTCGTCCATCTAATACCGATGATGAAGAAGAACAATTAGCACATGAAAAAATCCGTCAGGAATATGGTTGCGATGATGAAGCAGCCCTGTCTCATGACAGTTATACTGAAACTCCAATGCTGTTGGCTGTAGGCCGTTTAGTCGCTAGAAAAGGGTACATGACTTTGCTAAGATCAATGCCAAAAATAATTGCCGCAAACCCGGGGGCAAAACTGGTGATTATTGGTAGAGGGCATATGAAAAAGAAATTATTGAAAGTGGCTAAAAAGTTGGCAATCAGTGATTCTGTATTCATTAAAAGTGGTATGTCATTTGAAGATTTAGCTCAACATTTCCGCAGTGCCAACTTGGTAATTTATCCCTCTTATTATGAAGGTCAAGGATTAATTCCACTAGAGGCATTATCGAGTGGCACACCGGTAATCACAGTAGATCAAGCCCCCCTTACCGAGATGATTGATACAACGGTTGGCAGGCTTTTCAAAACAGGAAATTCTGATGATTTAGCTAAACAAGTCAATGCACTACTTGACGATAAGTCAGCACTTGAATCGTTGAGTACCGCGGGTCGGGAGAGAATACTCGCCAAGCATACCTATGAACACAATGCAACAAAATTCATACAAATATACGAGTCAATAACAAAATAACATTCTTTGGTTAATCTCTGGAATAGATTTTTGACCTTATTTCCCAGACGCATTAGTGCATAATTGCCAATAAAATCTAGGTAATTAGCTCGACCTTAGCAGGCGGCTATTTCATAGATGATATCGCAATGGCTGTACATGGTCGCACAGCGATTCATAGTGGTGTGTTTGGCCGCGCTATTGTTAGGTTTCTTGCCTACCACTTCCGCAGATGATAGTCTGCAAAGTGCCAATACACTAATCGAAGGTGTTTCAGCATCAGGCCAAGTATGCTATGATGATGGGTGTTCGCCAAATGATGAAATTGATTGGTGGCGAGTTTATGCTTACAAGGGTGACATAGTCAGTATTTCCTTTTCTGGAACATTACCAAATCCCGATTGGTTATGCTTTTGGGGCGATGGATGGGAAGGTGATTATTCAATTCATGATGCAGGAGGGGGACAAATCGCGTCGCTAGCACTGAGTGATGATAATCCAACAGGTACCCTTAGCAAAACCATGAATACCGCAGATTGGGTTTATGTAAAAATAAAAGGCAAAGATAGCTATTGTAATGATGCTATCGATTATACTTTGACTGCCTCAATTGATTCAGGCGACCGAGATACCGATGAGGATGGTTATATTGACACTGAAGATTCCTGCGATAATACCCCGGGGACCTCAGTGTACGACCGCAAAGGCTGCATTGACTCAGACTCTGATGGTTATTCCGACCCTGAGGTTGGTTGGGGGCCAAATAATGGGGCCGATGCATTTCCTTACCAACCAACCCAGTGGCAAGATTCGGACAATGATGGCTTTGGCGATAATTTAGATGGCTATCAAGGTGATTTTTGTACTTACAATTCGGGTGGTTCATACAATGACAGATATGGTTGCTTAGATTCAGATGGTGACGGATTTTCAGACCCCGATCCCGGCGGCTTATACGGAGTCAGTGAGTGGTTTGCTCATCCAGTTGGCTTAGCCGATGCTTTCTCGCTGGATAATACTCAATGGACAGATACCGACGCAGACGGCTATGGCGATAACTGGGAAGACCCAATGTGGAATGAAACGCACATTGCATGGGGTATTGGTCAATGGCTAGAAATGGCTACCGAGCCTGATGCATGCCCGTTTATCACTGGTTCATCATCTTCAGATCGATTCGGTTGTACTGATACAGATGGCGATTCGTACTCTGATGGAGATGAGAATTGGACCATGTACAACGGCTCTGATGCCTTTCCACTGGAACCGACTCAATGGCAAGATTCAGATTATGATGGCTGGGGGGACAACCAGTCGTTCGGGGCACAACTTATCGATGATTTCCCAGATAACCCCACTCAATGGCGAGACACCGACAAAGATGGTTGGGGCGACAACCAAACCTATGGAGCATCCCAAGTAGATGATTTCCCACTAGTTCCCTCACAATACCTAGATACAGACAATGATGGTTACGGGGATAATCAAAGCGGCTTTGAAGGCGATGTTTGTATTTACTCTACGCCAGAAGAAGTAGAATCTGGATGGATTTCAAGTTTAGATCGACTTGGATGTCGTGATATTGACAAAGACGGTTACTCTGACCCAACCAGTGATTGGATTGCCCACCCCGATGGTTTTGCTGACGCTTTTCCTGATGAGGTAAGCCAGTGGTATGATACAGATTCAGACGGCTATGGTGACAATATCGAATATTTTGATGGTCAAACATGGCGTGAATCATTCCGTGGTGATAGTTGTAAGACGACAGTTGGATATTCTACATTTGACCGATGGGGCTGTCCAGATACCGACGGTGACGGATGGTCGGATACCACTCCTAACTGGCTGGCAAGTCCAGGGGGTAATGGCGATGCATGGCCGCTTGATCCAACACAGTGGCATGACAAGGATGGTGACGGTCGTGGTGATAACCCACAAGGTACAACTGCTGACGTTTGTCCAGATAATGCGGGTACATCTGTTGGTCCAGCAGAAGGTGGAGATAGATGGGGCTGTATTGATACAGACGGTGACGGCTGGTCAGACTTAGGTGATGCATTTATCCACGAACCAACACAATGGCGTGATAGTGACGGTGATGGTTTTGGTGATGCTGCTTCGGGCAATCAAGGTGATGCATGTCCTGATTCAAGAGGGACCTCATTGATGGATCGATTGGGTTGTCGAGATACCGATGGCGATGGTTGGTCAGACCCGACAGAAAATTGGCCAGCTCATCCGTTTGGATTGGCAGACTCATTCCCTAATGAAGCGTTACAATGGCGTGATACTGACGGGGATGGCTATGGAGATGTTTCACTTGGTGCAATGCGTGATGATTGTCCAAACGATGCGGGGGATTCGACAAGAGACGTTCAAGGTTGTCCAGACAATAACGGTGACGGATGGTCTAATGATTATGGTGAATTCAAAGCCGCTATTGCCATTATGGGTGAAGATCCAGCAGCATCTTGGCTTACTTACTTAGTGATTGGCTTAGGATTTATTCTTGGTGCGTCAATTGCTTTAGTAGTGAAAATGGGTCGCGAGGAAGATGACCTAAATGAGGAACAATTATTCGATGAAAAGCAACATATCGATTTCGCTTCCAATCTTCCGCCGCCTGGCGATTTAGGCATGATTCCACTAGCTGAATTACCACCAATACCGCTCAATAATGCGACTGTTCAAGAGCAAGAAAATATAACAGGAGGTGAAACTAATGAGTAATCATAAAGTTTCGTTTATGTTAATTTTCATCATAATTTTCGCCTCTTTTGCCACAGTAATGGCTACTCCTAGTGTACAGGCTGAGGAATCAGAACAAGACCCTTTAGCTGAGGCAGGAATTAGTTTGGTGGCATTGAGAAATGATACACTCGACACTAATCAAGATGGTGACACAGATGCTATTAGAGTAGTCATAGTAGTTAGTACAGACAAAGAAAGTATGAATCTAGAACTTCGGTTAATCGGTGAGCACAAAGACAAAGAAGTGATGGAAGTATTACAATTCTCATTTAGCGGCCAATCCAATGCTAGTCTAGTCTATGATGCATGGGCCTCAGGAGAACATGAACTTAAATTACAAATTGTTGATCAGGATGGTATCATAATTAGTACACTAGAATTACCCACTTATGTATTGAAACCAGCGTTAAAAACTCCTAGGATAATGCTCGCTCTCAATGCTCCCCAAAGTATTGAAACTGGTGATGAGTGTACCATATCTCGTATATTTGATGATGAAACAGGGCCACGATATGGTGCAAGTGGAGTTAGAACTTTCTCAGGTGCGCCATTTACCGTTCTAGATGCTCAAGAGTCAATAGATTGTTCTCACTGGCCTGCTGGAGATTACATCTTGAAGGAAGCCTACAGGAATGATCTAGGTCAGACCAGTGAAGATTGGCTTAATCTGACAATTCACAATCGGCCAGCACCGGTATTTACTCTCTCAGTGGCTGGCAATGGTAATTCTACAGAGACTGCATGCTCGATAACGATGCTGAAATCTGATGAAACAATTGATTTCTCACAATTTCAAAAGATTTGGCGTATCCAGGGGGCAGAGGCAAGTCCTGAAATCGGAGATCAGTTTGACTGTACAGCTTTACCAGCAGGAGTACATCTAATTTCTTTGGAAGTAATTAACAATGAATTGATTAGTGCAATTGAGGCGGTAAACTTGGTAAGATTGCCCGGCGGGGACCTTACAGAAGAAGAGAAATCTTCTGCACCATCCCGTTCCTATGGCGAAGATACTGAAACTGAATCTGTTGGATGGATTTCTATCGGCGTGTTAGGTTTGGTAATCACTCTCCTTTCGTATTTGCTATTAGTTAGGGTAAAAGATGATGATGAACAGTTACCTATGCGAGATTTAGGGCCCGCTCCAATGATTTTGTCCGATGGTTCTCCTGACACTGAAGGATTACCTACAACTACAGATGATGAAGGCATTTTGTGGCGCCAACACCCCGATGGTAATCACGACTGGTGGGACACAGAACTACGCATCTGGGTCAGATGGTGAGCATATGGAGATTCTAGGGTTTAGTTTGGTAGAGTCTATTTTGATTTTAGCATTAGGTATTTTAGCATCAATTTCTGTTCGGTTAATCTACGTCTGGTACACTAGGATTAGGCCTCGAAAACCAAGTACAAATTCGGACTGGAATACTGACTGTGAATTTCAATCCTCAGCCACTATTGAAGAGCATCACATAACGTTCTCAAAAGTAAGAAATTTTACCTGGCGAACCACTAGAGATAGAGATGAAGAATGGGACGAAAATGTAAAATTTGACCTAAGAGAAATCAAAGATGTGTGGTTTGTTGTCGATCATTTTCACAAAATACATGGTTTAGCGCACACCTTCCTTAGCATAGAATTTAACGACGGTCGTTGTATATCGTTTTCTTTTGAAGCACGGCGCCAAAAAGGTGTGCGATATCATCCATGGAAAGGTATGTGGCGAGCCTATGAACTATATTTGCTAGTTGGATATGAGAAAGATTTACTCGGGCTTAGAACCAATGCAAGAGGTAACAAAGATTACTTGTTCAGAGCCGTAACTCCGCCGGGGAAAGATCGTCAATTACTGATGGCTATAGGGCAAAAAATGAATCAGTTGACTGAAAATGCAGAGTGGTACCATTCTTTGTTTACTACATGTAATACCTCCATTGTTGAAGTAGTTAACAAAATAACGCCGGGCCGTATACCATTTGTATGGCGTAATTTTCTTCCAGGTTATACTCCCAAAGCTGCGTTTAAGTTGGGTTTGATTGAAGATTGGGGGGGTCTAGAGAATACCATGGAACTAGCCAGAGTTGATGAGTTGGCCAAATCATGGAATAAAGATGAAGACTACAGCGAATTTATCAGGCGAAAAATGCCTTCTTCACCGGTCAATAAAGGCTAGTAGTAATCCATTCTCAACTTTAATAGATAGTTCGTCTTCCAGTATTTCATTATGCAATCCCATAGTTGATGGCTTCATGTCATGATTAATCAATTCCCATTTTGCTCCTTTAATGGTAACTTTTGTGGTTTGCCCAATACTAAACAACGAAAAAGGCACTCCAGGCCTCGACTTGTAATGTAGTGGATTTAATTTGCTTACTGCAATAACTATTGCATCATTTAGATGGAGTGTTACAGGAAGTTGATATTCTAGTAAGGCAAAGTAATTGGCCATTTGATGGTCAGACTTACCGCCATCAACCCCGATAATATCAATTTCATTAACCGAGAGGTTTTGACAAAACCTCAGTGCTTTACTCAAATCATTGCTATCTTGTTCATCAGATTTGACAATTTGGATATTATCTTGTTCTGCTTTTGCCAAATCTTGTACAGTAATACTATCCAAGTCACCGACTAGAAAATCTACAGTGACATCATGCTTAAAACACTCAGAAATCGCCCCATCACAAGCAATTATTGTCTCGGCAGATTGTATCAATTCATGCCATTTTACTAAGTGTTTTTGAGGAGAATTCCCAATGATTAACGCCCTTGACATATTCAAAGGCAATTGGTCTAGGTTTGTCAATACTTGTGATAAAAGTTGTTTATTGACCCCCTACGGGGGTCATGGGATTTCAAAGACAATCGTTTTGAACCATCAATGAGTCAGTTGGGTATGGCGAGTGATTCAGCACACGAAAACTCGCTCAAGGCCTCGGTAATTGTTTTACTAATGATTTTTCAGATAATGTCTCTTACTAATGCTCAATTAATTACCGAAAAACAATCCGAATTAACCACAGATTTGTCTGTGCAGAATAGTCAAACTGTGAGTGATTTAAACCTTGATTTTGGTAAAGAAATAGCCGGGCAATACATTGATTATGACGGTCTGTCATCAACCAAAGTCATGTATGAATCAGGACTTGATATCTATCGTGATTTTCAAATTCAAGACATGACCAGTGGGGCGGCAGGAACCGCAGATGTAACTATTTCAGATTTGCAAAAAATCAGCGCATGCTGGCTAAATGATGCAGGGTTAGTATACAGCTACAATATTGGTCTAGATAATGTTTCAAATTTAATGCAGGTTGATCAAGTCTCCGCCTATCAAGATGTAAATTCAATAGTGGATTGTGCCATTGCGGTAAAAGATAATGGCCGAGAAACTATGCTATATGCTGATGGTGAAAATTTAAAAGCGGCGCAAATTGCTTATGCAAGTCCTCTTTATTCCAACGGTGATGACTGGCATGTTCGCACAATACTAGAAGGGATTAATGCCACTAATATTGAGTTAGAAGTAACCTCACAACAACTTGAATGGGGATTATTCAGAGATGACATAGGCAGGTTGCACAGAATCAATAATAATGGGATATTTTGGGAAACAGGGATAATTGAAAGTGGCCCTGTGGGCGAAGATTTTGAACTGGTAATAGATGACACAGACACAATCTCGATTTTGTATAACATGGGCAATGAAACTTTATTACACACGATAAACGGACAAATTAGTACTACTGAAGCAGTATTCCAGCATGAACATATTCACGATGATATCGGGTTAACTATGGATGGATATGGATTATTACAAATGTATTCTACTTCTCTTGATAACAATACAACAACCGTAAAACTTCAGCGTTCATTAGCCAACCAAAAAAATCAAATCACCCAAAATCCAACTTTGTCTTTTCTGGCAAACACAGAAAATAGCACAGTGGGAGATATCATCTTTGCAGATTTCAATAACGATGGGTTTGACGATCTCGTATATTCCGAGCCTAATGCAGACACTCCATCGCTAAACGATAATGGACTTGTATCGGTTCATTATGGTAGTCAAGATGGTATTGGATTAATGCCTAATTTAACTTTTGAAGGGCCGACAAATTCATCAAATCTTGGTCATGGCTTGGCGGTAGGTGATTTCAATGGAGATAATTATTTAGATCTCTCAATAGGTTTGCCCGGTTTTGATAATAATAACGGTTCAGTCAGATTTTCCTTTGGTTCTCACGAAGGTTTAGCAACAGTATTGTTAACAATACCTGGAGTTTCTTTGCCATCTTCAGATGGTGCGTCATATGGTTCATGCTTGGAATCCGTTCAGGACCTAAACTTAGACAATAAAGACGAATTATTAATTTGTTCAATAGATTATGACAGCCAAGGCGATACAGGCTTAGTAGAGTTATTCTTTGGTGACATGATAACATCAACATGGGTAAAAATGAATAGCCCAAACCAATTATTACAAGGTTCAAACTTTGGCCGTTCAGTTTCCGCAGATGGAGATTTAAATGGTGATGGATTTGTTGACTTAGTAATTGGCAATACTGGAGATTTAATAGATAGTTCGGGTTACTCTTCAGTTGAGGTCAGATACGGGACTGAAATGGGCTTTCCAAGCGAGCCAGACAACGCATTTCAATCAATTTCACCAGGCAACTTGTTTGGCTACAATGTTGAGGTAGTAAATGACCTAAACGGTGATGGTTTAGATGAGTTGTTTATCTCAGAGCCATATAACAACTCCAATGAATTCTATAGTGGCAATGTTTGGGTATTCTACGGGAACTTGTCAGGATTAGGATCAACTCCTGATTATCGAATAATTGGTTCTGCAAATGAATTAATTGGACTAAATTTCGCCTCAGCAGGAGATACTAACCAAGACGGCTTCAACGATTTTTTCATGACTAGAAGAGCCGATACTAGTTCAACAAATGTCGAATTATACCTCGGTAGTTCTTCTGGATTTATTGATGATAGGATTAATATTGCATCTGGAGATTTGAGCTTTGGTGAAGCTATATCGAACTATGGCGATTTAGACGCAGATGGCTTAATAGAATTTTCATTCTCGGCTCAAAGTATAAATGATAACCAAACAATAAACAGTAGAATTGATGTCCATTCCAGAGAGATTTGGGCTGAAATCTATTTGACTATTGAAGGAGAGATGAGGCATGGAAAAATTCAAGCTTCTACCGATGGTTCTGCAAGGTTTCTGTATTCCCTAGAAAATGGCGAAAATAATAATATTCAAATGATCTCAGAAGAGAGAAATGGTCAAGGAGATTATTGGTCGCTGCAGAATATAACTGCACCTTCTGTTGACCCTTCATCAAGTGTTAACTTTGAGATGACCTCTTCTGGTGAAGCATTTATTTTGTATTTTCAGAACGGAGTTCAACAAAGAACATACAATGCATTTGTTGGATTAGAGTCTCAGATTCCCAGCAATTACAATGATGCTAGTTATGTAAACTCGATTTTTGACCAACAAGGCACAAATTATGTTGTTTACTATTCACCTAGTTCTAACAATTTGATGCTAAATGTAAAATCTCAATCTGGATGGTCAGAGCAAGTTATTGCTACAAATGCTCATATTGATTCAGACATTAATTTAGTCCTCAATCAAACAGGTAAACCAGTGGTAGTTTATCGAGATGATGTAAGTAAAGATGTATTGGTAGTCCACAATAAATCTGGTTGGATAGTAGAGTCTCTAAATTTATCTGGCAAGGTTATATCAAAATCTATTTCATCGGTCTATAATAATCAAAATGAGATTTTGGTTTCTGCTTTCTTGAATGATGGCAATTCTAACAATTTAACCATGATTTCTTGGGACGGAAACAATACCAACCAATCTTTCATTGGTTTAGAGTCAGATGGGGGCACCAACATCGCAATGGCTATAGATGCTGAGGGAACGGTTATTGTCTCTACCTACTCCACTTCGGGAGTACTTGTGTTGTATGAAAAGCAACACGCATCTCAGATTTGGGATTCTATTCTGCTACCTCAACCGAGTGGATTATTCTCAACGAATAAGATTAAATTAATTGGTGGAGCAATTCCAACACTAGCGGTTAATAGTCAAAACAACTCACTGTATTACAAAGATGGAAGTAATTGGCAAACTTTAGAGAATTCTCAAATGACCTCTTATCAAGACTTTTCGCTAGTTAGAAATGAAACTCACATTATGTTGTTTACAGCCATGTCAGAAGGTAGTAATCTGGCTTGGAATTCAATGGAGATAAATCTTGCACAATCAAGCAACAACATTTGGCATCAGCAAATATTTTCTGATATTATTGTCAATAATGGATTGGTAGTCAATCAATACTCAAATGATACAATTTCTGTCATAGTTGATGATTTAGCGTCAAACGATTTATTACAAATCCAGTTAAAATTAGATCAAGATAGTGATTTCATCTTCGATGATATAGATGAACTACCTCATGTACCAAATCAATGGATTGATTCAGATGGCGACGGCTATGGTGAAAACACCAATGCTCCAATGCATGACAGTTGTCCGTCTCAATCCGGCCAATCATCCATTATGTTGCTTGGATGTTTCGATGCTGACAATGATGGGTATGATGATATTACTGACGATTGTAACACTGGTTATGGTTTTTCATGGTTGGGTAGACTTGGCTGTTCTGATTTTGACCAAGACGGATGGGTAGACTGGAGTTCCTTCTATCCATTCGGTGATATTTTTAGCGATAACTGGAAGCAGGCATTCGATTCAGATGGTGACTCATACGGTGATAATCACGGCCCAGATTGTTGCGATACTTGGTATGACCAAAACGCCCCTCCAGGAGACGAATTCCCGTATAATGCCAGACAATATACCGATTATGATGGTGATGGATACGGCGATAATTCATCTGATTTCATAACCGGTGATGCTTGTAAATTTGAGTACGGTGCTTCATATCGTGATCGCCTTGGATGCGTTGATACCGACGGTGATGGTTCATCAGATCCAACCAATTATTGGAACTCCAGTTTAGGTGCAGACCTATGGCCAACAGACCCCACGCAGTGGTCGGACTCTGATGGCGATGGTTTTGGGGATAATAGTTCAAAAAATGCGTCTAACCCCGATTATTTCCCCAATATTATTGCTGCTGCACAAGATTCAGATGAAGATGGATATCCTGACTCGTTTACTGAATACTACAATGGCTCAAATGGTGAAGGATTACAGATAGATGGTTGCCCATTAGTTGCTGGAAACTCATCTAATCCTTATTATGGGTGTCTTGATTCGGACGGTGATAATTATCGCGACATATACACTTTCGATATCAATCCGAATACGGGACTTAGAGAAAACCAATCAGGAGATGCATTCCCGTTCA
>CAXHFO010000003.1:0-27233 GCA_964015895.1 uncultured Candidatus Poseidoniales archaeon | reverse complement strand
GCTTGGTTGCAACCAGTATGGGACCACTACGGTATAACTTCCGATGATATCGGAACCTATGCCTGATCAAATTAGCATTAGTTAGACCACTAACTAAGCTTCATCGCTGGCGGGGCTACGCTCTCATCATTCACCCAGTTTGAGAGTGTACCCCGTTGGCATCTATGATGTGTAGTAACGGTGAAAAAATGAAAAACACAGCACTAATTTTTGTCTTTCTAATTTGTTTTTCAACATTACCAATTGATACAAGTCAAGCAACAGAACCAGAAGATACTTTCACTGTGACTGGTAAAGTCCTCCACCAGTCCGGAGAAGTTGCTGGTTCTACCTCGATTAAAATCACTGGATATGACTCGGTCTGGACAGATTCAGCAGGAGATTATCAATACACTGGAATAGCTAGCGGAGAGCATACTATTCGGGCTTACTTCATGAATGATGGTCACAGTGTGGCCTATAGAAAAATAATCATCAATTCGGATTTGCAACTTGATTGGATAGTAGATAACAACTGGATTACCGTTAGTAGCGATGATCAACTTGCTACTTTCTCTATATCTGGTGAAAACATTCAACAGAATAAACCACATGCAGAAATAATAGAATTTGGACCGCATGAGATGAATCAATACTACAATGTGACTGCATTTTATGATAATGGCTTAAACCAAACAGCGATGTTAAAATTACAAGGTGGTTCTGCAGGAGAACCTTTGGTAAATCACCTAGTAATGAACCAAGGAACAACCAGCAAGTATGGTTACCTAAGTGACATGCTTGGTAATTCAATGCCCAATATGGACGTTCAAATTGGACAACACATGTCTAGGACAAATTCGGATGGATTTTTCCTGATAAATGGCTTAAACATCGGTGAAACAGTAAACCTCTCTGTTTATCAAAATGAAATTGAAATCATTGCTACTAATCAAATCACAATAGAAGATAGTTTAGGATGGCACAATCTTACTTCAGAAATAACTCCTGAAATGCCGATTGCACCAGAATTCTTGACTTCCTCCTTCGACATCCAAATCAATGATGATAATTCACAACTGATCCAGTGGACTAAAGGTGATTACACGGATTATTTTGAACTCTCTTTAGATAGCGAGGTCATCTATCGTGGATCAAGTACTCAATTTGATTTCACACCATCCGAGGTTGGTTCATTTGAAATTAGTCTGACGGCAATAAATACAAACGGCTCGATTGCAGCAAATAAAAAGATTACTGCCGTGGTCTTATCTCCTTCTGAAGATAGTTTCTGGAATGTTGGAATGAGTTGGCAATATGCTGTTGATTATCTTCCTGAAAGTACCAAAGGAACTCACGAATTAACCATGACTGCCATTGGTACAGAGGTTATCGAAGATACCTTTGGTGTAGAACAAGAGTGTTATCTATTGCGTGTCGAGGATATTTATGATTCATCAGATAGGATTAGATATTATTGGATTGATAGTACCAATCTCTTGCGCCTGAAAACGTATTCAGAAACCTCAGACTACTTCGTTGCAGGCAGTATGGGCTGGAATTTCACTACCGAAAATGGAGCTGAGACAAATCTATTCTCCGGCAATAGTGTTAACGCTCATTTTAATCGTACCAATATCATTGGCGTTCCTGGACACCCTAATGGGTATGATGATACGAATAATATCATTGAAGTGACAGAAAATGTAACGGTTACTACTCCAAGTGGTAGTTATCTAACAACATACTTTAAAATCACAGATTTGAATGATAATATTGATTCATGGGAATTATGGTATAACGAGACTGTTAGAAACTGGGTAAAAATTATTGACAGGCTACCAGGTTCACATTCAGAAGCAGTCACCTATCATCTAATCAATCACTCAGGCGTACCTACTATCCCACAATTTGTTACCCAGTCAGGCATTACTAATTTCCAGAATATTCAGGTAGAATGGGGCGAATTCGGTAGGGCAGTTTCTTACACTCTGTTGGAAAACGGCATTGAAGTCTATCAAGGAAATGAATCGAGTTTAGAACTGATGAATAAAGAAGATGGAATATATCAATATCAAGTGAAGGTAGTATTGCCATCTGGATCTGAATTATTAAGTGAAATCATAACTATAGAGGTTGAATATATTATACAACCTCCGATACTGACTATGCCTTACACACAAAATATAACTGATGATAATGAATTGTTAGTTAGTTGGACGTCGATAGATAATGTAGACTGGTATTCAGTGCTGCATACAGGGCAAGACGGTTCGATGACTGAGGTGTATAACGGCAGTGCTACATCGTACATGTTCGATGATTTAGATGAAGGTCAAAACAGATTCAGAATCCAAGCAGGAATTACCGATGGGAAATATTCTGAACTGTCAAATTCCTCATATGTAAATTATGACCCAGAAGAAAGTGATAATGATAACTTCCTACCTTTCTTACCGCTGTTTGGCATCCTCTCTACCATTACACTGGCGGTAATATTCTTTCAAAGTAGAAGGTTAGTATCATGATTGGTGAGCGAAAAGTAATTGCATTGCAATTAGTCATCCTAATCATGCTTGGCTTTTTTGCCTACAATATCTCGGAAATAAATTCTTCAGAAGATAATGATAATGGTAGTATCAAGGTTATTGACTCTAATGGTGTGACACATTATTTTGAATCTCCTCCAGAAAGTGTCGCTATCACTAATACGTATGCTGCAACAGTAATGAGGATGCTGGAAATAAATTTTTCAGTAGTTACTGGGATGTCTGGTGATTTTCAAGATTCATCATTATGGCCTGAACTACAAGGCAAAGATATTATCCAGAATTCAGCTCATTCAGAGATTGATTACGAAGCACTATTTGATACCCAACCTGAAGTTTACATCGTATTTGCTACCAATGGGATGGTCGATACAGACGCAATTAGAGATAAATTAGAACCTGTTGGAATTCGGGTTCTGGCGCTTGATTTCTATAAATATGACTCCTTGAGGTCAGAAATGTCAGTGCTTGCTAATCTATTTGATAAACAACAACAATTGTCTACTATATTGACTGAATTTGACGAGATAGAACAAATGGTCGACCAAAGAATTAGTAATTTGACAACAGAACAGAGACCTAGTGTAATTATGGAACACCATGCTTCATTGACCAGAGATCCAGTTGTTCTGACTGGGACCTCACAATGGAACGATATAATTTCAATGGCTGGGGGAATTAATGTGTTTGAGGATGAGCCAGGGCACACAACTCATGTAGATATGGAGGCAATATTAGACGCTAATCCAGATTATTTGATGTTTGATGGAATTACCTTTGAAATTGGGTATGATTCCTATGACCCTGATGACAAGTGTCCCGCACATTTTGATTTTATCAAAACTAGGCCGGGATTTGATGAAATAACGGCCATTGAAGAGAATAATATGTTAGTAATGGCTGGTGAATTTGCTGGTCCAATGATGATTCATGGATTGCCAACCCTTGCTAAGATTTTACACCCTACTTTATTCGAAGATGTCGACACTAACTCATATCTAGATGAATATTTTTCAAAATACCATAATGCCAATAGAGTGGGTACGTTTGTTTGCCAACCCTAGGTGATTGACTGTGTGGGGTTTGGATGAAAATTACGAAACCCAAAGCGGAACACAATTAAATTTAGAAGGGTTAGTCGAGGAAAGGGACTCAAAGCATTTTTTCTACCTTGTCACAATTGGTTTTGCAACGCTTACTGCCGCAATATTTGCTTTAGGAATTGGCTCATCAGAGTCGTTGGGATTTTGGAAAACAACTAGAATAATTCTACAACTAGATGAGCCAACCGATATCCAGTCCGCTATTTTGCTAGAAATTCGCCTTCCAAGGATTTTAATGGCTATTTTCGCAGGAACAGCACTTGCTACAGCAGGAGCATTGATGCAAGGAAGCCTAGGGAATCCATTGGTCTCTCCCCTTACCCTTGGAGTTGCCTCAGGTGCATCTTTGGGCGCTGCATTAGCGATTATTCTTGGATTTTCAGTTATTGGTGATGGTGACTCATTCTTTGCCGACCTTATTCCTAATACAATTCTAGTGGTAAACACATTTGTTTTTTCACTAATCGTGGTGTTCATAATACTCAAACTAGGCCAAGTAAGAGGGGTATCAGCAGAATCATACATTTTAGTGGGAATTGCCATTACCTTCATTGCAGGTGCAATAGTCTCAACATTGACTTATTTTGCCACAGATCAACAACTTGCCCAATTAACACACTGGTCATTTGGTAGTGTTTCAAGACCCAATCTAGTAACAGTGCTATGGGTTGGAGTTGTTCTTGGTGCAATATTTCCGGCATTAATGAAGTATTCTTGGGACCTGAATACATTAGCACTAGGAGGAGATGATTTTGCTATTTCAACTGGAGTAGACCCTGCAGCAGTGAGAAAAAATATACTAATAATTTCAGCATTAATAACTTCTCTCATAATTGCGTTTACTGGATTAATTGGTTTTGTCGGCTTAGCTGCACCACATATTGGCCGGTTGGTAATTGGCAATGATTATCGTAAATTGGTACCTTGTTCAGCATTAATAGGTGCTTTATTAGTACTTATCGCTGATACAATTGGCAGGACAATAGTTGCACCAATAGTGATTCCAGTAGGAGTAATGCTTTCGATACTTGGAGGTCCGTTTTTCCTCTACCTTTTATTGGCAAGAAGGAGTGAGCGATATGGATGAAACTGTAGAAAATATCCTTGAGGTGAAGGATTTAAGTTTCGGATATAAGAACAAAAAAATTCTGGAAAACCTGTCTTTTTCAGTACAACCAAATCAATTTGTCGCAGTTTTAGGTATTAATGGGGCTGGTAAATCAACACTCATAAAATGTCTAAATAAAATAATTAATTTTGATTCCGGCTCCGTTAAAGTCTGCAACAAACCTCTATCAGATACTTCAATCATGGACTTATCTAAACTCGTCGCTTACGTCCCACAGAGTGTTTCTACTGGATTTTCTATGGATGTTTATGACGTTATATTATTGGGTAGAAGGCCATATATTGGCTGGAGAATAGGTAAACAAGACAGAGAGGTTGTTCAAAGTGTTATTATGCGATTAGGGCTTGGTGAGTTCATATTTCGTAAATTTCATACACTCTCTGGCGGGGAGCAACAACGCGTTATTATTGCTAAAGCAATAGTTCAAGACCCAACATTATATTTGTTTGATGAACCCACTAGTAATTTAGATTTGAGTAGTCAGTTTGAGATCTTATATGAAATTAAAAATTTAGTATTAAGCAAAGAAAAGAAATGTAGCGCTTTAGTGGCAATGCACGATATTAATTTAGCAGCCAAATTTGCTGATAAAATCATGATAATCGATGATAATTCAATTTATTGTTATGAGACACCCTACAATGCCTTAAATCGGGAGACAATCTCGGAAGTATATGGGGTCGATAGTGATGTGTTATATCCGGACGATCCCAAAATTCCACAGATAAATGTGATTAAACCAAACAGGAAGGATAACAAATGAGTGATAAGAAAATATTGATACTTTACGGAACTGAAACAGGTAACTCTGAATTGCTGGCAATGGATGCAGAAAATCTTGCTAAAGAATTAGATTTCGAGGTTACTGTAAATGGTATGGATGAAATTACTTTGTCAGATATGCAAGATGCTGGTAATGTGCTTATTGTCTGTAGTACTTGGGGAGATGGTGAACAACCAGACAATGCAATTGATTTGTATGACTCCGTTGAAGCATCTGAAGATGGGAGTATGGCTGGTGTAGACTATGCAATACTTGCGTTAGGAGACACAGCTTTTGATTTATTCTGCGAAGCAGGTATTCAATGGGATAACACTCTAGAAAATAAAGGTGGAAATCGCCTGAATGAGCGAATAGACTGTGACGTTGATTACGAGGATGAAGCAGAAGAATGGCTAGAAGAAACAATTGGTATTTTCAACAAAAAATGGGAGTGATTTTTTGGCCGATGACATCGATATGGCAGAGCGGAATTCACGAGAAAAATCCAATCCACCTTCCGATGTAATTCAGTGGCTAGTAGAAACTGGACATGGCGTATTATCGACAATTTCATCAAACAAAGGAACTGAAGACTACCCAATCTCGTCGGTAGTCCCCTTTGCTATAACTCCTGAAGGTAAACCGTACATACTCATTGCCGGGATAGCAGCCCACACAAAGAATCTAAGGCAAAACAACAAATCCACATTATTTATTTCTCACCCCAATCCCGAGGGCGATCCACAGTCTTTTTGGCGAGCATCTATCATTGGCAACTTCAAAGAAGTTAGAACCGCTACTACATCTGCTGAGGAAGGAACAGATTCGGGCAATACAGTGTTGGTGACCGATTTAGAAGAAGAAGTGATGCTGACAAGATATCGAGCGCAAGTTCCCAATGCTGATGCTTATCTAAAAACTCATGACTTTTCATTTTGGTTAATGGACGATATAGTAAAAATAAGATATATTGCTGGCTTTGGTCGAATATGTTGGATTGAAGGTGATGAATATTTGTCAAACGAGATTCATCCAACATTTCAGTCTAGTAAACTTGAATCAATTGAACATATGAATGAAGATCACGTAGATGCTATGGTCGATATCTATGATGGGTATCATGGGAAGACCTCTAGCAATGTCATAATGACCGACCTTGATTCAAGAGGTGTGTTCTTACATTGTCAAGATTCAAGCCATTCATTTTATGTTCCATTTGGCAAGACAATTGCTGAGGATGAACTAAGAGTGGCTATAATTAGGCTAGTAAAGCAGGCTAGAGTACAAATAAAAGCCCGCTGAGATATATTCTTAACTACTAAACTATAGGATAGGCCATAACTATTGGTAGGGTTGTAAGATGGCTAAACCAATTGTCAGAATTAAGAATTTATCTGTGGGTTATAATAGTCCTCTAGTTAGTGGATTTAACCTTGAAATAAAACCAGGTGAAATAGTCGCAATAGTCGGAATATCTGGTCTTGGGAAAACTACGCTATTGCGCACAATTGCTGGATTGATTCCAAAATTATCTGGGAAAATAATTGGTAATGTAAGAAGGCGTGGGGGGATTGGTTACATCCCACAAAGACTAGGACTAGTTCGTCATGCAAGCGTGTATCACAATGTCGAGTTGGGCGCAAGATGTGGTATCAAAGTCAATGAAGAATCAGGCAATATTCTCAATTGGTCAAGCCGTAAATCTGTCTTAATCCATGAAACGGTCAAATTAGTCGGTCTTACTGAAAAAATAAACGAGCCAATTAGGCGGTTGTCAGGCGGTCAACAACGTCGAGTTGCAACCGCTCGTACCATCGCTCAATCTCCGGAACTAATCTTGGCAGACGAATTTCTAAGTGAGTTAGACAAGGAGAACGCAGACTCTATTATCAGACTAATGAGAAATTATGTCAAAAGTAATAATTCTGCAATGCTACTAGTAGAACATCATCTAGATAGGGCTAATCAAATAGCCGATCGAATAATTGACTTAGGTGACTTTGAAGTTAATCTAAATGAAGCGGAGTGAGTCTTATGTCAACAAAAATCAACAAGGTTTCTGTCATCTCTTTCAGCTTAGTTATTTTGGCTTTCATAATTCTAAATAACCTTGTCAGAGGTGATTGGGGAGACTTAACTGGTGGGTTTGGTAATTTAGTAAAGTTCTGGAATACCGAACTTTGGCCTCCGGAATGGGCGCTTATTTTTGAGGCACAGTCCGAGCCGCCAAAATGCAATGTTAACATTGAATTTTTCTGCTCTAAAGCATACACTGGAATGCTTGAAACTTTGAAAATGGCCTTTGTCGCAACTATTTTCGGGTTTATTGGGGCAATCGCTCTATCATCATTTGCGGCAAAGAATTTGGTTCCTAAGTCCGTTTTAGTACCAACAAGGTTGATACTATCTTTCACTAGATGTCTACCAAGTATAATCTGGGCAATTGTATTTGTTATTGTAGTTGGAATTGGCCCTCTAGCCGGTGTCTTAGCAATGACGCTCTATACTATCGGCTATCTTGGGAAATTTCAGTATGAGGAAATAGAGGGGATTAACCGAGAGCCGTTAGAGGCAGCAAGGGCAATGGGTCTTGGTCACAGTGAAATTGTATCCAAGGTGGTAATTCCAGAATCTAGCAATACCTTCTTGAGTCAAATATTGTTCATGTTTGAGTACAATGTTAGGCACGGTACTGTTCTAGGTTTAGTCGGTGCTGGAGGAATTGGTCTTCATATAGACAGAGCAATGGAATTAGACTTGTACAATCATGTTATGACCTATCTGATTGTCATCTTCGTGGTAATCGTGATAATTGATTTCTTGTCACTATTTATTAGATCATTTGTCACAGATGAATCAGAATTAGGTGAATCTTCTATATTCACAGTTTTACTACCGGCTAGTTTAGCGCAAAAGTTCCATCAAAGGAATAAAGAGAGTTAATGATAATCAAGCATCGGCAAGCGAGTATATTGCACCAGTCCAACTAAAGATCAGTAATTCATCATTAATTCCCTGGCCAAAACCAGTAATGTATGTGCCAACTGAGGTAATGAAATTAGCTTCCCAATTGCCATTGTTGAGGGAAATTTTCCATATTGCACCAGTACAAAAATCACCATAGATATAGCCGCCTTGAAGAGAATTTGGCCCCCAATCCATCCAAAAACCACCGGTAATAGAGCAGTTTCCGCCAGTATGGGCATACTCGACAATTGGATCTGTAAGACTATTATCATCAGGAGTAGTTGCTTCACTTGTACAATCATCAGATGGGTCATAATTGTGCATTCCTTCTCTTTGTGACCAGCCAAAGTTAGTCTGGTCGAAAATTGGCACCAGATTTATTTCTTCATAGCAATATTGTCCAACATCAGCAATCCATAACTGTCCACTATTATCGATGTCAAATTTCCACGGATTTCTAAGGCCGTAATGTAATACATAATCGGTGTCATTACCATACAGGTCAAATACCGGTTGTACAGATTTATTTTGGTAAGTGAAATATTGAATTGTACCTAATGGTGTGTGAATGTTTTGCCCATTTTCTCTTGGGTCTCCTGAACCGCCACCATCGCCAATAGACCACAGATAGGTCCCATCACCAAGGGATAGTAAGTTTCCTCCGTTGTGATTTCGGTTTTCCTTACTAATTCTCCTCATCTCAACTATTGACTCAAGGTCTATTTTACCATCAACAATATCAGCTGCTGCGACGACTATGCCGGAAAGATCAGCAGGTCCGTTACAATCCATATTATCAGTATATGAAAGGATAATTTCGCCACTGTTATTGAAATCATGAGTAAAAGAGAACCCTAACAATCCTTGTTCATTGTGGCATCTAGAAATCTGTTGGCTCAAATTACCGATTTCAGCAGTGAATTCACCGTTCCATGAGGTAATTTTCCCATCTAATTCAGCAATCCAAACCGAGCCATCAGAAGGGTGTAACAGGGTCTTTGTCACTGTAGAGCCGACTTTGGCATAAAAATCACATTGATATGATAAAGAATCTGGCTCACATTCGATTTCAACCATTTCAGGCCATTGAAATCTTGGCTCTTCATCCTCACCAAAGCAACCGGACAGGCACATTAGACTCATCATTAAAATTACTAGTATAGCATTAGTTTTCCTCATGTATCTCACTCCTAGATATTTCAGCACGAATTGAGCGTATAGAATGATATATATCAATAACAATGACAGATGCTCTAGTATTAAATTGATTCAAACTACTCTGATTCTTCTGCTTCGGTTTCCCAATTTTTATTCTTATTATTTCTTAGGAATATAGCACCGGTAACCAATGCTATTGCAACTACTGCAACTCCGCCGTAAAGAACAATATCAGAACCACTATCTTCGGATGAGGTTTTATTGACTTTATCATTGAGGTAGGCTGCAATGCCTGGGACATCTTCGATAGCGTCTCCGTAGTCGCCAATGTGATCTTCAGTATTGGTGATTGTGATTCCTGGAGTTCCAAGTACATCATCCAATATTTCCAAGTCATCATCATTGCCGTTCATTACTTCAAATGCTGCACGTAATGAATCTACTTCGGTTTGACTAAAGTATTCAGGATTGTACATTACTGGATGGCTTGGTGCTCTTCCAAAGCTGTTAATCTCACCTGTTGTTTCATTATAGCCACCAAGTGGATAGAAATCTTCTGTGCTAGTGAAATCTCCGGTAAAACACCACGAACTTGGATCTTCACCACAGTAATCAGGTACTGTTGGGTCCTTGGCAAACGAAATATAATCTGTGGCATCACCTAAACTATGTTCTGCTAAGCATCTAAGTGAGCCACCATAGCCACGATACAAAGTGCCGCTATCTGGGATACTGGAGTCTTCTGAGAAGTGGTTTCTCACTGTTGAGTAGAGTGAATCCATAACATTAGGATCTCCAAGAACGTCAACATAACCTTCTGAAATCATCCATCCCATTGGCAGTAACATTCCTGAACTTCCAAGCGGAGAAGTGTGACAGGAAATCTTCCCAGCCATCAGCGCATATGGGTCTTCGCCAGCCTTGTCAGCAATTGCCATATCAGAATCTTTGTGTACCCATGCAACTGCATTGTAGTATGGTCTTCCATCACCCTTTTGTTCGGCAGCAGCCACTTCAAATCCTCTTGTTTCAGCACTCAGCCACGCCGCTCCACCATCAAGGAATCCTATGTCAGCCTTACCATATTCAAGGGCAGCAATCGTTGCAGCAGGCCCAGATACAGTGTAAATTTCAACTTCTACATCCATTATCTCTTCAAGCCTATCTGCAAGTTTTTGCGGATTCTCATCAGAATTTCGATATTCTTCTTTAGTTTCAAAAGCAATGGTCAAACAATTATCTTCGTCTTCACATTTGTCAAACTCTAGGGGGTCAAATATACATCCTGGGATGCTAGCAATCAGCATAATTAGAACTAAGGAAATACAAATCTTGGGGCCTTTCAATTAATCACCTTGAAGTTGCCCTAAAACTGCCTGTTAATATAATTTAGGACATCCTAAACTTTCACTAAATAATCACTCTGCAGCGATGTGAACTGAGCCTTCTTTGTAAAATACTTGAATGCGTTCAGGGACTTTTCTTGTTAAAGCGGCTACTGCTTCGTATATTTCGTCCTTCTTTACTTTGAACGCCTTTGCTGCGCTTGCAGTAGACCATGGCATAGAATCAAAATCAGACTGTCTAATCCACTCAAAGAGTCTCGCTTCAAGTTCGGTCAAATCATCCGCCATGATACCCTGATGGTGATGATATACAAAACAACACCGACTCAAAAAGTGGTCAATTAAGGCCAACGATTCTTCTGCAGCATTCTTCTGCATCGATCTGACCATCAAGTAAAGTATTGATTGCTCTAGTAAACGGAATGTCGATATTTTCGTCTTCGGCTCGTTTGATAAACATCCTTGCTGCTCTAACGCCTTCCGCAACCATAGTCATCTCTGCTAATGCTTCATCAACGGTTAAACCGGTGCCCAATTTTTCTCCCATGCGTCTATTTCTTCCATAAGGGGAAGTTGCGGTAACATACAAATCGCCAAGTCCGGCTGGACCAAAAGCCACTTCAGCTCTAGCACCAAGTTGTGGTAAAAGTAAGCAACCTTCTTTGAAGCCAGCCATAAAAATCGCCGCTTTGAGGTTGTCACCGCCTAAACTACCAGTCTTCTTTAGGCCATCAACAAGGCCACACGTAAGGGCTATGACATTCTTGAAGGCACCCCACAATTCAGCACCCACTGGGTCAGAAGCAGAATGGAGAATGAAAGTTTGAGTTGTTAATGTCTCAGCAAGGCGTTTTGCCACTGATTCATCTTCACTGGCAACTAGTGCAGTAGTGATCACTCCACCAGCTGCTTCGGGGGCAATAGTCGGCCCAGTTACTACGGCTAGCGTATTGTGCTTATTTGCCGCAACTAATTTCTCATTAATCGCTTCTGAGATTAACCGCTTGCCTGGTGCTAAGCCTTTTGCTAAGTCAATGAGAACATGCCCGGGCCTCAGGTGTGGGATTATATCATCTACTACATCTAATATTACTGAAGAAGGTATGGCAAGAACGACAATTTCTACGCCATCTAGTGCTTCATCTATCCGCATAGTTGCTTCTAATCCCTCAACGGAATGATCTGGTAAGTACTTTTTATTGATTCCATCCATGGTAATAGATTCATAGACTTCTTGTTCAATAGTCCAGCCTTTAACTTTATGACCGTCCAAAAGCCACAATCTTGCGACCGCAGTACCCCAATTTCCAAGACCAAGAACCGCGATGTGTGCCATGATGACCGAACTTGCGTTCTGTATCGCGCTTATGTTAGTTACCGATGATAGGCAAGAAAAATATTGATTTGGTTATGCCTAGAAAATTACGAGGTCAGAAAAGGTCATCATCATCTTCTTCAAAGTCAAAGACGTCTTCTTCAGCCTTCTTTTCTTTCTTGGCTGCTGATTTCTTAGTTGTTTTACTCGCTTTTTTAGCCTTAGATGCAGGTTTCTTTTCCTTCTTGTCAGCCTTCTCTTCTACAGATTTTGCAGGTTCAGCGACTTTTGCAACTTCAGTCGTTGGTTTAGGTACTTCTTTCCTTGCATTGGCAATTTCTAATTCCCTTGCGGCAATTTCTTCCGTAGAACGACCAGTTTGTGCTGCTAGACTCCTTCTCCGGTCCTCTCTTGCTTTACGCTCTAATTGTTTGTGTCTTGCTTTTTCGATGTTTTGTAACATATACATCGCATCATGTTCTAACAGCGGTGAATCTGAAATCAAGGTAATGTCTAGCCAACCGCCTTCTTCAACAATAAATTCAGCAAGAGGTTCAAAATTAAGGTCTGATTTCTTTATTTGGGTATAGTGCATTGCATTACCCGTTCGGTGCTCGATGCCAGAAAAGTGGCAATAAAATTCCTTTGTTCCAATGGATTCTCTAACTTGATCAAACATTTCCCCGTAATCTTCCGAGGTTCTCATGCTGCCATGCCCCCTAGAATGGATATGGGCAATATTGAGTACTGGAACAGTTCCTTCAACGTGATTTACCACTTCTAGGACTTCTTCTAGACTCCCCCATAATTCTTGACGGCCAGAAGTTTCAATGCCAATCTTTGATGGAGTTCCATCTTTAAGCCATGGAAATACTGGATATATGTCATCATCATCATGCCATATCTCGTGAACTCTTTCAACAATTCCAGCAAAAACATTGGCCAGCTGCTCGTTAGCCTGTACGCCTCTACCCATCTCACCGTAGTGTCCTGCGTGAAGAGTAATGTGCCTTGCATTGATTGTTTTGGCAGCCTGTAGAGTAGATTCTATTTTGGTCAAAGAACGCCCTCTTTCGACTTTGTTACCAAGTAACTCAGAATAATAAGGTCCGTGAATATTCATTTCAAATTCAGTTTTATTAGCCAAAACACCTGCTTGCCAATATTGTTCGAAGTGTTGAGGAGCAATCATCCTGACAGTTTGAACTTCCATGGTCTCCAAACCAAGTGAGATAATGTCATCCATTCCCTCAACTATGGTTCTACCTTTGCATGACAACGGAATTCCAGCGGGTCCTAACTTAATTGGCATACATCCCACTCCCGCAGGTACAGGCCAAGGGTCACCCTATGATAACACCTTTCTGTTAAATGATTAAAATAAACCCGGATTTAGCCGATTTTAATGTTGTGATAATATGCGACACTTCATCAATGAGTTGTTCAACCCATCCACCATGGGCAATTCCATCGACCTAGCAGTAGCAGCATTTGCCAAAGGCATGCCTGTTTGTCTTTTTGACTCGGAAAAGCGAGAAGGCGAAACAGATTTATTATTCGCAGCAGAGTATGCAAAACCAGAAACTATGCGCCAATTGAGAAAAGATTGTGGCGGTCTGTTATTCCTCGCCATTGGCGATGAAGTTGGCGAGCGTTTTGAGCTACCTTTCCTGCAAGATCTTCACACTAACCAGGCTCTAACTAGCCAATACGGTGTATTGTCTCATTTGGTAACAAATGACCTAAGATATGATGCTAGGTCGGCATTTACTTTGTCATTAAACCATCGAGAAACATATACTGGTATTACCGACAAGGATCGAGCATTAACTACCCGCAGATTTGCCGAATTAACCAAGGAAATATTCTCTAGTAATCTTGATGGCGAAGCGGCTAAACAACTGCTTGGTAAAGAATTCCGTACTCCAGGTCACATACCTGTCTGTCGAGAAACCGCAGGAGGTTTACTAAGAAGGCAAGGTCATACTGAATTGGCAGTAGGATTAGCAAGACTATCTAATGTGACGCCAGTTGTCATCGGTGCAGAAATGTTGGAACCAGACGGAGACCATGCACTTTCAGTAAGTGAGGCAAGAATTTGGGCAGAGCAAAGGGGCATTCCTTTCCTTGAAGGTGCAGAAATTATCAACGCAATTCATCGAGTGGAATAATAGTTAATATCATCAGTTGTATGTTACTGGACTAAATGGGAGAGAATCCAATGAAGGTTATGGCGGTTGGAGTTTTTGACCTGCTTCATGCCGGTCATTTGCATTATCTTGAACAAGCCAAAAGCCTAGGCAACCACCTTACGGTCGTAGTTGCTCATGACGATACGGTTAGGATTAGGAAACATGAACCAGTAACCAATCACGACCTTCGCAGAAGAATGGTGGAAGGTTTGAAACCAGTTGATGAGGCAATTGTTGGGAACTCACCGGACGTTTCCATCTTTGAAATTCTGCCTTTAGTTAATCCGGATGTCATTGCTCTAGGGTATGATCAAGAACATGCTGAAGACTCAATAAAACAAAAGTTGATTCAATTAGGATATCAAAATATCAAGGTCACTAGGGTTGAAGGTTTGAGTGATGACCTCGATGGAACTAGGAAAATAATTGCTAGAATTTTACATTTATCACAAAATCAAGGCTGAGGTTGTAACATGTTTACCGGAATAATACAGGGAGTTGGAGAGATTGTTTCCGTTGGTGAATCTAATACAGTGACCTCAGTTAGCATTAACCTACCTGACGTCGAGGGTTTGCAAATTGGTGCTAGTGTAGCAATCAATGGAGTATGTCTAACTGTTGTTTCGATTAACGAAGAGGAAGTTGAGTTTGACATAATTAATGAGACATTAAATCGGACAAATTTAGGAGACCTGTCCACTGGAAGTTTGGTAAATATTGAACGTTCATTGAAATTTGGTGATGAAATAGGCGGACACATTTTATCTGGTCACATAATGGCAACAGGAATAATTCATTCTAGAGTGGAATCGGGAGATCAAATGACGTTCAGTATTCTAGCATCTCCATCCACTCACAAGTATCTTACAGAGAAAGGTTACATCGCTATAGACGGGATTTCATTAACAGTTGGTGAAGTTGAAAATGGAATATTCCACCTACACATAATTCCTGAAACACTACGCCTTACCACTCTTGGCTCCAAACAAATTGGTGATGTAGTAAATTTAGAAATAGATAGTAATACTCAATTAATCGTCGAAACAATCGAGCGATTGATGAAAGATAGAGGTGTTGAATAATGGGAATAGTTGCTGTTTGTGGTTCTTATCATAAAACTGAGATTGAATTGATGTTAGGTTATGCTAAAGAAGAAGCTGCTATGCATTCTCTAGAGATTAGTGAAATCATATGGGTTCCCGGTTCAATGGAAGTCCCACTGGCCCTTAAGCGAGCACTAACACAGGATTCAAAACTTGAAGGTGCAATATGTTTAGGCATCATAGAAAAAGGTGAAACTCAACACGGCGCAGCAATGGGTCACGGCGTAATTCAAACAATTATCGATTTGCAACTTGAATTTAACAAACCAATTGGATTGGGTATTATTGGCCCAGGGGCTGAACAGCGACACATTGAACCAAGATTGGAGCCTCATGCTAGAGCCGCAGTTAATGCTGTGGTTACAATGAATAATTTGTAGAATGTCTACCTAAATTATAATTTGATGATGTAAAGATTCAATAGGTGCTTACTGCCTATTTGACTTGTCGGTGAGATAATGAGTGAGGTAAGAGATGTAGTAATTATTGGTTCAGGGCCAGCAGGTTATACTGCGGGGCTATATTCTGCTAGAGCCATGCTTGAACCTTTGATGTTCGCTGGATATATGTCGGGTGGACAACTTATGTTGACTTCTGACATTGAAAACTTCCCCGGCTACCCGGAGGGCATTGGCGGTCCAGAAATGATGATGGAATTACGTTCTCAAGCAGAAAGGTTTGGTTTGGAGGTACAAGATCGAAATGTAGAATCTGTTGACTTGTCAGAGCGACCTTACAAGGTAACTGTTGAAGGCGAAGAATTCCTAACTCACAGTATCATTATCTCAACCGGTGCTGAATCAATATGGCTTAATGCTCCGGGAGAAGCCGAACAAAAAGGCCGAGGAATCTCAACTTGTGCTACTTGTGATGGTGCATTTTTCAAAAATGAAGAAGTGTTGGTAATTGGCGGAGGTGACTCTGCCTGTGAAGAGGCTACTTTCTTGACCAGATTTGCTTCCAAAGTCACACTAATTCATCGTCGTGACGTATTCAAAGCTAGTAACATCATGTATGACAGAGCCGCTAATAATGACAAAATAGAAATTAAGACTTTTAGGCAAGTCAAAGAATGGAAAGCAGATGAAAACGGCTTGACTGGTGCGGTACTGGAAGATCCAAGGGACGGCACAACAGAAGAAATTAGCGCAACAGGGGCTTTTATTGCGATTGGTCACAAGCCGATAACCGCCTTCCTTGGAGAGCAAATTGAAACCGATGACAATGGATATATTGTTCATAAAAATCACACAATGACTTCAGTCGAGGGAGTATTTGCCGCAGGAGATGTGGTTGATACCAGATATAAACAAGCGATTACCGCCGCTGGAATGGGCTGCCAGGCCGCTATGGATGCCGAAAAATGGCTGGAAGAATATGTTCATTGACCAACCTTCTAATTGATGAATCAGAGTTTCTTCGGCTAAGCATGGTCGACCTACAGAGATATGCTAGACATATTTCCTTACCCGGTGTTGGTCGCAAGGGGCAAGAAAAAATATCTCAGTCCAAGGTATTGGTTATTGGGGCAGGGGGGCTTGGAAGTCCTGTGATACTCTACCTAGCAGCTGCTGGTGTCGGTAAGATTGGCATAGTTGATGATGATGATATCGATATCTCCAATCTTCAAAGACAGGTAATTCATGCTCAATCCAGACTTGGTCAAAATAAGGCTGAATCCGCCAAATACCGGATACTAGAATTAAATCCAACAATCAATGTCGAATTTTGGAATCAAAGGCTAACCCCAGATAATGCTAAAGAAATATTTGCTGATTATGATATCGTAGTAGATGGAACCGATAACATTCCAACTCGTTATTTAATCGATGATATGTGTAGAATTAACGCTATTCCATGGGTCTATGGTTCAATCTATAGATTTGAGGGGCAGGTCAGTTTGTTTAATTATAACTACGGCCCTTGCTACCGTGATTTATTCCCTGAACCACCTCCCAGTAATTCCATACCCTCATGTGCTGAAGGTGGTGTGTTTGGAGTTTTACCCGGCGTTATTGGCTCAATACAGGCCACTGAAGTGCTAAAAATTATTATTGGCAATGGTAAAACATTGTCGGGCAGATTATTACTGTATGATGCAGAATCAATGGAATTTAGGACATTAAAATATTCCAAAAATGAAACCGCAACTGAAGTTGACATGGAACAAGTAAGGGCAATGTTTGAGGAAAATGGTTGGTGCCAAAATTCTCGTGCTGGAGAAGGAGAAATTCAAGAACCGATTGATGCTGGCGGTATCATGTTCAAACACTTGTCAATGTCAGAGTATAAGGGCAAGAAAGACTCAGGCTGGCAACCATTCTTAGTCGATGTTCGGTCAGATATGGAATATTCTCAAATGCGTATATCCTTTACAGATCTGCAGATAAATCATGAGGATATACTGTCAAAAATAGATTTAATTCCCAAAGATAGTGATGTAATATTACTATGCCGTAGTGGTATGAGATCCCAAATGGCAGCAATGTACCTGATGAATGCCGGTTATGATGGGAATAAATTATACAATTTAGATGGCGGAATAATGGCTTGGAACAATGCTATGCCAGCTGATGTCGAGTAAATCTCTTGGTATTCGAAAGTTTTTGAGGTCTAGTGTTATTGGCTTTTGTCTAGAAAATTTAGGATGAGGTTCAAATGTCCGACTTAGTTTTCCTAACTTAAGGGGGGCTTAATCTGGCTAAGGTTATCGTTGCAGACGAAAATGAAGGTAGACGTACCCTACTTGCCAATACACTTGAGCGAGAGGGCTTTGATATTACCAGAGCAGGGACTCTCAGGCAAGCAGAAGGCACGGCATTAGCAACAATGCCTGAAGTGGTATTAATCGATGGGGAATGGAAAGCCGGCGATGCAATTGATGCTGCTCAAAGATTAATGTCAGACCCTGAATTTGCGTTCAAGTGCAGAATAATTGTGTTATCCCGTAATTCAGGTCAAGAATACATGGTCTCAGCCGCCAAGGCAGGTATTGCTGAAGTTATTACCAAACCAATAGATATGAACATCTTAATTCAACAATTAAACAAACATGCAAGAAAGCAGTTTGTACCACCACCTGCAGATGTCGAAGGACCAAATTCTGGTGGCGGAAGTTTTGATGTTGCTATGCTGATGGGTGACTCAACTTGGGCTTTGCCGATGTTGAAAGGTTTGGTCGGACCAGAGAAAATCAATCCAGGTTTTATTGATGAAATATTAGTCCAAATGGATGAAGAAGGGATCGAAGTACAAGATATGTTTGACCCTTCTACCATGGCAGCAATGCTTAGAATAGCCCTCAATAATCTAGTGCAAGATGTTGATCCTAATTCCCTTCCTAATAATCCAGAGCAAGATGATGGTGTGCAATCTAATCAACCGACTTCGACCACGCTAAATGAAATTACCAAGAGTGAGACATTGGGTAGCGGTAACGCTCGTTCCACCAAACTTAAGGGTGGTATGACTACAATGGAAGATATTCTTGAGCAACAAGCAGAATCTCTTGAACTTGAAGTTGCGGAAATAATGGATGAAGTTTTGGATGAAAAGCCGGATTTAGTTGCCTTGAGGCCTGAAGAGGAACTTTTTGGAGTTGACCCAGAAGTTTTGAAATTGACCCGCCTTACCAATGAGTTAGTTTACGAATTAATGTGGAATTTAGGCAGACCAGGTACAGTGGAAGACATCACACTAATCACTCAAATTGAAGATGTAACTCAAATGGTAAGCGATGTTTTAGACTCTTTTCCCACTGTAGATAATATCGCGGGAATAGATGAAGAGGAGGAATAATTTTTGTCCTCTCCAAAAAAGGCAAATCGAATAAAAATCAAGCAAGGTAAAGCAGGTCGTATCAGAGTTTTCATCAGTCTTGGTGTGGTTTTAGTCTGGCTTTTTGTAGGTTATTATGCGTTCAAAGATGTTGGAGATTTTATTGATTGGGTAGAAGAATTGGGGCCATTAGCTCCAATATTCTATGCCATAATGGTGTCTATTGCGGTGGTTTTGTTGGCCCCTACACCGATTTTGAAAGTCGGCTCTGGGGCAATATTCCCTTATTGGATAGCAGTGTTGGCTAATTTTTTCGCTTCAGTAGTTGGCGGTATTCTAGCATTCCTGTTAGGAAGATGGTTATTTAGGGAGAGAATTGAGGCAATGGTCGCTAAAGATGAGCGGTTAAAAAATCTGGAATTGGCAATAAATGAAGAAGCAATGCAAATCTCTGTGTTAGTAAGATTATCACCGGTTATTCCCGATGAATGGTTGAACTATATCATGGCTAGCAGCCCGGTAAGCACTCGAGTGTTTTTCATTTCAAATCTATCAAGTATAGTATACTCGCTTGCCTATGCCTACTTTGGTCATGCTGCTGGTAAAATTGTGCTATCGGGTGGGGGCATGGATGGGTTCAAGGATTCTCCAAGTGGCTCAATATTGCTGATTATCGGTATTATTGCCTCAATTTTAGCAACAATAGTGGTGGCCAGAGTTACCATGAAATCCTTAGAATCTAAGGTAGATCTCAACTGAACATTAATCGTTCAATTTGTATGTAAGATTCCGGTGGCTTTGTCATGGCGCAGGGTGAGTTACCGGAGATTTTTGGCGCAGACTGGGAGGCAAAAGCGTCATTAGATTTCACTCAGCCTCTTCTAGCTACAGCAGCAAGGAGAGAAGTTTTGTTATTCGTAACCCAACAACACGATGGTAAAATTTCACTTGTTGCCGATATCTGGGACCATCTAATAACCTCTGAGACCAAACAGTTTGAAGGTCCGTCATGGAGGAAATTTTCCAAACGATTCATCAATGCGCTTGGTAAGGGTTTAATCTCTCAACTCAATTCTAAAATGGCGGAAGAAAAACATTCAGAAGTAATCCCTCGAAGAGATGTTGAGACTTATGTTGGCAGAAGAAATACTCACTTTTTACTTGACATGAAACTAATGCTAAGGCGGCTTGCCCACTATATGTCTATTACCTTGGCACAGAGACTTGATTGGCAATGTCATATGACTCGAACAAGGTACATGGATGAAGTGTTAAAAGAAATCTTCACCAACGGTATTGAAACCCCAGATGGCAGTAAATTTGGTGGCAAGGGTTTCCGTTCAACCTGGCAAGAAGCCGTTGTAGCGGTCGCTAGTGGCTTGAAAAAAGACCCTAATTCAGATTTATCTGCAACCCCAGGAAATGGTTACGATGGAGATTTGGTCGCTCCAATGATTCGTGACGTTGGTCTTGCACTGGCAATGGGTGATACGCCACTAAACGTTATGGCAGCAAATCTTGGTAAAGTTGGTTCTAATCAGAATGGCGGCTGGGAAGACGCTGGTGGAAGAGATTTACACATTGGAGCATGGCATGTGGGGGTGTTACCTCCAACCGCACCTCTGCCAATTGCCAGTGCCACTTTGACTGGATTGGCATTTGCTGCATGGCAACAAAAACTGCCGCGTTTCCATGTTGCCTGTATAGGAGAGGGGGCGTCTTCTTCTGGTGAGTTTTGGGAAGCATTGAACTTAGCGGGAACAAGGGGTTTACCAATAACTTACATTTTGCAAAATAATCAAATCGCTTTAGATACGGCGACAAATAATCAATCAGGGGTCGAGGTTTGGGCAGATAAAGCCTCAGCAATGGGTTTTCCTAGTTGGACTATTGATGGTTCAGACCCAGCTTCATGGTATGCAAGCGTTGCTTGCGCTCGAGAATTCGCCTTAGAGGGTGGAGGCCCGACTCTAATTCATGTAGAAACGATGAGAGGTTGTGGCCATGCGCATCACCACGATGATCTCTACTTAGGTAGTGAATCGGGTACCCCTCCTGGTTACGTAGATCGGGAATTGTTGGATTATTGGGCTGCAAAAGACCCGATTAGTACTCACCGAGAATTACTGCTAAACCTCGGCGTTAGTGAAGATGAAATAATTGAATTAGAAAACCAAGAAAAGCAATTAGTTGAGGCAGATTATCATAGTCTTTTAGCAATGGATTGGCCAAGCCCAGAAACGGTCACCAAAGGAATTACTAGTATCTCTGACGCTGAGTCTCATCAAGATCACCTCAACCGGCTTTCCAATCCAAACTTAAACCATCAAGAACCGGCACTTCAAGTAGGCGTCTCAACACTGAGTTATGCTGAAACGGGTGGTTGGACTTATGCCAGAGCAATTCAGCAGGCCATGGTAGAGATCGCTAATAGATACGGAGATGACTGCGTATTTATTGGTGAGGATATGGAAGTGGCTGGTGCTTTTGGCATGAATATCGCTCTGAAAAATGCAGGACATGATGACAAATTAATCGACATGCCGCTTTGTGAAGCAATTATTGTTCACACTGGAATAGGTGCAGCACTATCTGGAATGCGCCCTATGGTCGAAATCCAATTTGGTGGATTTGCCGCACTTGGATTCAATGCACTGATTAACAATGCAGCTATGTTGAGGTGGCGATGGGGAGCAGATTGCCCCATGACCATTCGAATTCCATTAGGGGCAAAAACAAGGTCTGGGCCATTTCATGCCAATATGATTGAATCATGGTTTGCCAATGATCCAGGAATTATTGTTTTGGCTCCAGCAACGCCTCAAGACGCATATGATTTATTGATTGAAGCAGCAGAAATACCAGACCCGGTTATTATGCTCGAGCATATTGGCTTGTATGGTTTGCGAGGTGGATTGACTGGCTGGGGTCAAAATATTAATCAAAAAGTCGATACAAAAAGCGTCACTACAGCGATTGAGGCAAAAGAAAATTACAAGATCGGTAAGGCTTCAGTAGTAAGGGGAGGTCGTGATATCTCTTTGATAACTTGGGGAGCAATGCTACATATCGCTCAACAAGCAGCAGATCTCCTTAGTGAAGAAGGCATTGAAATTGAAATAATTGATTTGAGAACAATTATTCCATTCGATGCGCAAACATGTATTGATTCAGTAATGCGAACAGGAAGACTGGTAATACTACAAGAGGGTCAATGGAGCGGCGGACTTGGTCATACAATTCAAAGTCGTATACTAGAATCATGCTTTTATTCATTGGAGTCAGCACCTTGCGTAATTGGTGCCTTAGATACTCCAGTGCCTTTTTCTCCGCCATTAGAAAATCATACACTGCCTTCTTTAGAACATGTAATTGACATTCTCAAAGCGTCTTACAACAACTAAATTAACCGTTTATAAAACCGGGTTAAATTATATTTTTTTGTTAGGGTTTCGTTCATTTACCAGTTGCCCGTGGCCAATTCATGGGCGACTACCGTATAGCAATACTTCCGGGCGACGGGACAGGGAGGGAAGTCGCCATTGAAGCATCTAAAATCCTCAACACAATCTCTGAAAATACCAATATTGGGTTTGATTTAACTGAAATTGCCTGTGGCGGGCAACTCTACAAAGCAACAGGTCAAGAATGGGCAGAAGGTTCATTTGAATTTTGCCGAGATGAATCTGATGCAATATTCCTTGGCGCAATAGGTCATCCAGGGGCTTATCTGCCTAACGGCGACCTTGCAGGAGGTTCGGTAATTTTAGGGCTCAGAAGCGGACTAGACTTGTACGCAAACGTGAGGCCAGTCAAACTTTTCAATGGTGTTATGCACAAAGTCCACGGCAAGTTTAGACAAATATGGGAGCCTGAAATGGTTGATATGACCATTTTGCGAGAAAATACTGAAGGATTATATCACTCGCTGTTAAAAAGAGCATCTAATAGAGCGCAGGGACTCGAAGATTATGTCATCCCAGAAGTTGAATTTCCAGGATTAAAGGGCGAGGTCGTATACGACCCAAGACCGATTTCTTCTCACGGAACCGAGCGATTGGTTAGAATGGGATTTGAAATTTGTAAAACCCGTAATGGCGCTCCTTCAGACGGAGTAAAAAGAGTCTCATGTATTGACAAAAGTAATGTAACGAGAGGCTGTCAATTATTCCGTAGAACCTTTGACCAAGTAGCGGCAAATTACTCAGAAATTTCCACAGATTACGGTTACATAGATGCCTTTACTCAATGGTTAACCAGAACTCCTGAACACTATGATGTAGTTGTAACTTCAAATATGTTTGGCGATATTGCCACTGACCTTGCTGCTGTATTGCAGGGCGGAATGGGTATGGCAGGATCTGGTAATATTGGTGATAAGCATGCTTTCTTCGAACCAGTTCACGGTTCTTCACCAAAATATGCTGGTATGAACAAGGTTAACCCAATAGCATCGATTAATTCAGTACAAATGATGATGGATTGGCTTGGAAGGAAAAATGATAGCCAAGAATTGCTTGATGTGGCTTCAGTTATTGAAACATGTGTTGCCCAACACCTTGCAGAGGGTAAATACCTAACTTACGACTTAGGTGGAGATTCATCATGTAGCCAAGTTGGAGATTTGATTGCTAATAGATTGGCAAAAACACTGTCTGAAAATTAATCAGAATTTTTTTGGCGTGATATTTACCGCTGATGTGTTCTCTAAATCAATTTCATCATCATCATTATCTTCGTCTACTTCCAAGATAACTTCAACTTCATCAGATGCAGTTGACTTGTTGCCAGCTTTTGCCTGTAATTTTTTGATTTGTTGTTGGAGGAGTTCAAACTCGATCTCAAGATCGTCCATTTCATCTCTAACAGACTCTATTTTTGAGTAAATTCTCGAAGCTAGTTTGTTCAATTTACGCAAGACTCGCTTCTCTGACATATTCAACGCCAAAACAATCTCTCTTTTGAATTGATTGCCAATAAAATTTCACTAATTATTACTGTTTTTTGTCTTTACTGCAAAGGCTGCAATGCAAGAACCAAGAATTGTTGAAATTAGATAAATTGGAATTACAGTTGTAGAATTGGATATTAAATTTGGCCCGAGCGTTCTGGCTGGATTCATCGAAGCACCGGTATAAGTGCCAAAAATAAAAGCCAAACAGCCAACTACTGAACCTACTACAAGGGCGACAATTAAATCACTATCAGTTCTAAAAATTGTTAGATAAATACTCATCATTAAAATAAAGGTGATTAAAATCTCGATTCCAATGCCTGTACTAGTATTTACTGAAAATTCAGTAGCACCAAAACCACCGACTAGATACGCAGCAATTATTCCGCCAATAAATTGAGCAAGTAAATACGGCATTAACATTTTTTTGTCTAACTCACCGGTTATTGAAAGGCGATTGATACAGCCGGATTAATATGTGCGCCACTATATTTTCTTGAAGTCAAAATCACTAAGAACACTGCGAAACCAAATGAGAAGGAAATTATCGCTGGCGGATAACCGGCTTTTATTGAATAACAGCCAATAAATACCATCACAAAAGTTCCTATCAACTCGGATAAGAATTCAGTGCGCATATTTATTGCTAATTCAAGAAGGTTAATTCATTTATCCTATGGAATATATGTAAACATAATGGTGAATAAGTCACACTGTTTGGGAGACCCATGGCGCGGGGCAATAAGTTGATGGGGATTCCTCAACTTCTCCAATTCAATACCCTGTTGATGTTGGCCGCACTTTTCCTAGCAATAATTGCCAGTCAAGTCCTGTCTGCCAACTTCGGGGGTAGTGGAATTTTGTTTTCAGTATTCATATTACTACTAGCTTTGGGCTTACTTGTGGTTTCGGCTGACTTTTTTATTGAAGGGGCTAAAGGATTAGCCCGCAGAGGGGGAATACCAGAAGTGGTTATTGGGTTGACAATTGTGTCTATTGGTACATCGCTCCCTGAGATTCTAGTTACCTCTACATCGGCATTGAATGTTGATAAAAATCCTGAGGTAGCGGATTTCGCAATTGGCGGTATACTGGGTTCTGTATTAGTTCAGATAACTTTGATTTTAGGCTTCGTTGCGCTTGCCAAGGGCTTGAAGATAAGACCTTCATGGCTTAAGAGAGACGGCTTGATAATGATGTTGTCGTTGCTGCTAATGGCATTATTTTTACTTACTGATGAAGGAATAACTAGGCTTGAAGGATTTATATTATCAACACTTTACATCGCTTATATCACATGGCTACTATATAACCG
The DNA here is from genome assembly GCA_964015895.1 of uncultured Candidatus Poseidoniales archaeon. Lineage (GTDB taxonomy): Archaea > Thermoplasmatota > Poseidoniia > Poseidoniales > Poseidoniaceae > MGIIa-L1. The sequence continues at coordinate 1,583 of CAXHFO010000003.1, read as the reverse complement.
CAAGGAAATAATGGATAACGAAGGCGATAATGATGGTGAAAATATTGACATGTCAAGTTTGTCATGGTCTGGTGCGGCATACTCTGTTATGGTGATTATTGGTCTTGCTCTAGCGGTATTTGCGGCTCACCATTTAGTAGAAAACGCTAGCGATTTGGCTTATGAAATGAACATACCTCATTCCATAATAGGTACAGTTGTATCAGGTTTAGGGACTTCCCTGCCTGAACTCACGATTGCCTTTATGGCTGCTAAAAGAAGTCAAGGCGTTGCCATTGGGACTTTGATTGGATCAAATATAACAGATCCATTGTTGTCAATCGGGGTCGCATCAATAGTTCATCCACTTTATTTAACCGATGCTGGCTCAGACATGATCATGTTAGTAATACTACCAGCAAGCATAATCAGCACCGCAATCGCCTTATTGTTGATGAGAACTTCTTATGAATTTAAGAAATGGGAAGGTATTACCTTAATCGTGGTGTATTTCATATTCTTAGCGGTTTGTGAATATTTCAGAAGAGTCGGTTTCTAAACCATGAAATCTTAACCCTCGGCCTCCTCGGAGTATCATGGTCAACTTCCAACTTGATGAAATGCAAGAAGGTTTGAAAGAATTAGCCCATGATTTTGCTATTGATGAAATTAGGCCAAAGGCAGAACACTGGGATGCAGAATCCCAGTATCCCAAAGATGCCATCACGGCAGCCCATGAGATGGGTATTTTGAATTTACATATCCCGGAAAAGTATGGCGGCTTAGGTTTAGGTTGTATGGAAGAGGTTCTAGTTAACGAAGAATTAGCCTGGGGTGACCCTGGGTTTGCAACAGCGGCCTATGCAACAGCACTTGCTTGTGCACCACTGATTACCGGGGCTACCGAAGAGCAAAAGGAAATATGGCTCAGAAGAGTTGCTGAGGAAGGCCATATTGCATCATATGCAGTTACTGAGCCTGGAGCAGGTTCTGATGTTGCGGCTTGTAAAACTACAGCCACACTAGACGGTGATGAATATGTCATCAATGGTGAAAAAATGTGGATTACCGGTGCAGGTTACTCAGATTTTTTCTTTGTACTAGCAAAAACCGATATCGATGCAGGATATCGAGGCATGTCTGGATTTATTGTCGAGAAAGATGCTGATGGTTTTTCTCTGGGCAAAAAAGAATCCAATATGGGTCAGCGTTGTTCTGATACTAGGTCAATTGTCTTTGATAATGTTCGTGTTAACAAGAATCAATTGGTTGGTGGTAGTGAATCTGGTGGGTGGATGAATGCAATGAAGGCTTTTGATGTTAGTAGACCAAATATCGCAGCTCACGCAACAGGCCTTGCAAGAGCATCCTACGAGCATGCCTTACAATATTCAAATGAGCGAATGACATTTGGCAAACCACTGCACAAGCATCAAGCAATACAATTCATGCTGGCAGATATGAAAACTAAAATCGAAGCATCACGTATGCTTACGTGGAAATCGGCATTTGAATCTGATAGCGGCATAAGAAATACTGAATCAGCAGCCCATGCAAAGCGCTTCGCTGCCGACACGGCCATGGAAGTATCTACTGATGCAGTT
>CAXHFO010000002.1:0-29100 GCA_964015895.1 uncultured Candidatus Poseidoniales archaeon | reverse complement strand
CTGCTGAGGATCCTAAACCCGATGCTCTGGGAATGTTGCCCTTGATGTGGATTGACAATTCGGGTGCACCGTATTGTTTAGGCCATAACTTCTCAATCAAGCCTTTGATGTGTGGATTCCTATTCATGTTTAGGCTGCTGCCATCGAGCAACCAAAGGTGATTTGGCGACGGTTGAATCTTGACCGATATGCGCTGATCAATAGCCACTGCAACTGCTGGATGTCCGTAAACCACCGCGTGTTCACCAAATAGGATACACTTTCCTGGTGCACTGGCGGTGACAAATCCCATTACTATCGCCTCTTGTTGACTGCTGGTAGATATTGCTTATGTTATTGTTTTATGCATGATTATAGACGGTGAGTTCAATAGATGTCCCATTATCCGATAGTCAGCACAGGATAGTAGATAACATGGAACACCCACTCTCGATGAATTATGGACCAATTCCAGGTTGGGCTATTCTCGGGGTTATTGGTTTAGTTTCAGTCACCTTTTTTGGCTATCAAGTTGCTAAGGCAACTAGGCTTGTAATGATTGGAAAACCAGACAATCGATTTGATAATTGGCCTGCTAGAATCAAAGAGGTCGCGACCGGTTGGCTCGGTCAAAAAAAGGTACTGGAGGACAAAGTTGCTGGGGGTATTCACGTCCTAATGTTCTGGGGTTTCCTAATGCTTTCCTCCGATATGTTGGACCTTGCTACAGCAAATTGGTTTTCTCATAATGTTCTGCCAGAATTATTACGCGGTCCATGGAACTTGATGGTTGAAACCGGCTACACAATCGCATTAATTGGTTGCATGGCAGCATTAACTCGCAGAGTAATATTTACTCCAGAGAAACTCAAGGGTAAATCTCAACTTGAAGGTAATGCAATTCTTCTACTCATCATGACCATAACCGTTACTTCATTTTTCGTTGAGGCCGGTGAAGCAGGAGTTTCTTCAACCTACGAGCCAATCGGAGCATGGGTTGCTGATACATTTAATCCATCAACAAATTTGGTAGTCGGTTCGTATTGGGCCCACATGTTGGCCATTGCGACATTCATGTTCTTGATTCCACTCTCAAAGCATATGCATTTAGTCATGGCTTTTCCCAATGTTTTCTTCCACGATATGCGACCTATGGCGACAATGGAGCCATTGCAAACCAACGAGGAAGGTAAGGCGGTACTCTTGGATGAATTAGATTTAGAATCGTTTGGAACAGCCAATTACACTGACTTAACTTGGCGCAATCTAATCGATGGATGGGCTTGTACTTCATGTGCTCGTTGTCAAGATGTGTGCCCTGCTTATGCTTCTGGAAAGGCACTTAATCCAATGGAAATAATCCATGATGTCCGTCATTACGCTAATGATAATTACACTACGTTGATGGTAGATGAAACTCCGGAAGAAGACATTATCGAACGCTTCGGTGAAGATGCAATTTGGGCTTGTACAACTTGTCATGCTTGTGTAGAGGCCTGTCCGATCTACATTGACCATGTGCCAAAATTAACTGACGCACGACGCCACTTGATGATGGAAAGAATGGAGTTTGATGAGAAAGTCGAAGCAACTATCATGCCACTAATGGCAACAATAGAAAATCTCGAATCCGATTCAAATCCATACGGTCTGCCGTCACATGAGCGAGGCGATTGGGCTGCAGATCTTGATGTTAAAGTCGCTGAACCTGCAGAATACATCTACTTTGCAGGATGTGCTGCCTCCTTTGATGAGCGTAACAAAAAGGTGGCTAGAGATACCATTAGTATCATGAAAGAAGCAGGCTTAGATGTTGGTATTTTAGGGATGCAAGAAGGTTGTACTGGTGATGCTGCCCGTCGTGCGGGTAACGAATATCTGTTCCAAATGTTAGCAGAAACTAATTTGGCTACCTTCGAAGAAATTGGTGTCAAGAAAATCGTAGCATCTTGCCCACACTGTTTCCATACATTGGGTAAAGAATACAACGACTATGGTGGCGAAGACATTGAAGTTATGCACCACTCTCAATTAATCAACCATTTACAAATCGAAGGTAAGTTGCCTGAACCTAAGCATGACGGTTCAGTTACCTATCACGACCCATGTTATTTGGGTCGAATTGGTGGTGAATTAGAGGCACCAAGAAATGCGATTGGCGGCGTAGATATTGAAACCGAAAGAACCGGCAAATCGTCATTTTGCTGTGGCGCTGGTGGTGCTCAGATGTGGATGGAAGAACATGTTGATGAAGGCTATGACCGAGTCAACGTCATTCGCTCTAAGGAGTTAGCAGAAACAGGAGCAGATACCGTGGCTGTTGGCTGTCCATTTTGCTCGACCATGGTTACCGACGGCTTATCTGCGATAGGTTCACAAATGGAAGTCAAAGACATTGCAGAGATTGTCTGGGAACAGATTAAAGCCAATGATGCGTCAATCGAAGCCAAGAAAACCGACATAACAGAAACCGCTGAAGCCTGATTGACATGCGTCTATTAGTTGTCGATCTACTGGCTGAACGGAAAGCATTCGGTAAAGAAGGTGTTAGAGAGATAGTTTCACACTTTGATAATCCCGAGATATTTTTGTGGGCACCTCATACCAAACAAAGAACCGATTATGGCTTTGGTACACTAATAGAGGAACCAGTTGAATGTGATTTTATTGTAGTTACTGGTTCGAGAAGTAATGTCAGCGATTGGCAACCATGGATGGATGAAGTCGCTGATTTGATAAGAAGCGCAGAAGTTCCAATAATCGGTATTTGTTTTGGCCACCAAATCATTGCTGCTGCATTTGGCGGTAAAGTAATACGAGCTAAACAGGGTAGTCATTTCGTATCACCAGTAACCTATCGTGACGGTAAACGGGTAAATGCAGTATTCACTCATCAAGACCACGTTATTGATGCTGGAGAACTCCAAGTAATAGCCTCAGCAGACCATTGCCCAATTGCGGCGTGTGTCCATCCTACGCGACCAATTACCACAGTTCAGTATCACCCTGAAGCAACACCAAGAATAATAATCGAAGCAATAAAGTCTGGCGATATGACCAAAGAGGAAGCTGCGGTTTTTGATATGTCTAAACCGTTAATCGATGTTAGCGAATCACTCCTCAATTGATGACTTAAACGAAATCAAATCACGCTCAAAAGAGTACAGGCAAATTATCAATCCAGCAAATAGCGCATATTCTGCATATGCTGCCACATCAACTGCATACTGGATTCTATCAAGAGTGAATATAGTATCATCTTCCAAACCAAAGGACTCTAGATCATTGATTGCCCTTACAATGGCTTGTGACATAACGACATAGGAAATAAACGAAACAATAATTCCAATAACTCTAACTCGACGTCCCGATTTGTAGGCATTGGGTAATGCCAAATGGGACAATATAGCCCATAGGAGTCCTACTTGAAATACAAAAGAGGCGGTAATAATGTGTAGTTCTAAATGGTCATACATGTCAGCAAATGACATTACAAACAGATTCGCCCCGGTAAAAAGGCCAGATAACATTGCGGCAAATAACAACTTGGGGCGTCCAACATTGCGCATTTTGTGCCACATTCGATAAGCAAAAATCATTTGAAAAATGCCACTTAACGCCAAACCAATAGTAAATATCCAGCGTTCAACTCCGGGATAATCGGCCTCTGAAATAAAGAATGGGAAATCTCGAGAATTACCACTTAGTAAATGGACAACCATGGCTAAAGGAGCAATTGTTGCAGGCAGTAACCAACTGATGCGAATAGTGAACTCATCACTGATGTAAGTATTACCAATTTTATACCCTTGAGCCATGTTTTTCATAAGCACACTAAGCCGTCCCAAAGCCATCTTATCTATAACCTTCAAGTGTGAGAGCCAACACCGGGAGTTGTTTCCAATGGCTCTAAGGGTGCATGATACTAGGCGCAGAGAGAAGGTCGCCTTCACTACAATGCATCCAGGTAAAGTATCGATGTATGTCTGTGGGGTAACCGTTTACGACAGTTGTCACTTAGGCCATGCAAGGTGTTATCTTGCGTTTGACTTGATTCACCGCTGGCTGGAAGCATCAGGATTTGATGTTCATTATGTGCAAAATTTCACCGATATCGATGATAAAATAATCACTCGAGCCAACCAGATTGGTGGTGATTGGCGGAAATTAGTTGACGATAATATCGCTGGGTACTACGAAGATATGGATGCACTCAATATTTTACGTGCGGATGATTATCCAAGATGTACAGATTATGTAGCTGACATGATTCGAATAACTCAAGATCTAATTGACAAAAACAACGCCTATGTAGCAGATGATGGAGTTTATTTCCACGTTGATTCTGCACCGGAAAAGTATGGTGTGTTGACTGGTCAAAACATAGACGCCGTACGTTCAGGCGCAGGTGGAAGGGTTGAAGGAACTGGTTCGTCAAAACGAGATCACAAAGACTTCGCATTATGGAAAGCAGCCAAACCAGGGGAGCCAACTTGGGATTCTCCATGGGGCCCAGGCAGGCCTGGCTGGCACATCGAATGTACCGCAATGTCAATGGATTATTTTGGTGAACAATTTGACATTCACGGTGGAGGACATGATTTGAGGTTCCCTCATCATGAAGCAGAGATTTTCCAAGGAGAATGTCATACAGGCTGTTCTCCAGTCGTCCATCATTGGCTGCACAATGGTTTTGTCAACATTGATGGCGAAAAGATGAGTAAATCACTAGGTAACTTTTGGACTATCAAAGATATTCTCCAACAAGTTGATGCAATGGTGCTGAGGTTTGCTCTAATCAATGCTCACTACCGTTCACCAATCGACATGAATGAGGTTCTTCTCAAGGACGCTGAACGAAATTACAACAGAGTTCTTGAATGTTATATCAATGCCTTGAAAGGCATGGTTAGCGAATCACCAGTGGCATTACCGCAACCAGATATTACTTCTAAGCAACCCCTGATTAAATCACTAGCAATGCTGGAGAAAATGGGTGAAGGTTTTGCCATGGCAATGGATGATGATTTCAACTCCAGAAATGCCGTGGCCAAGGTTCTTGGAGCAGTTCGTGAGATTTCTAAAACTTTAGCTAGCGGACTTGATGAAGCAGATAAAGATGCTTTTTCTCATTACGCAGTTGATTGGCTGGAAGAGACCGCTGGTACCGTTCTGGGGATTTTACCCACTCGAGAATTTGCCTTGTTAGAGCCAGAAGAAGATCCCCGAAAAGCAGAACTTGCGCCACGTGTAGAAGAACTCCTAGTCCAAAGAGCAGAAGCTAGAGCCAACAAAGATTGGTCGACTGCAGATTTAATCCGTGATGAATTGAAGTCAATGGGTGTAGTAGTAACCGATTCTGCTGACGGCCCTGTTTGGGACTTAGAGTAGTTGCAGTAATTAGTCGATTTTAATTCATCAAGATTATCTCAATCTCGGTAAATCTAGATGATATTTGCAATTATTTTTTAACACATAGATTAAATGTCAGCGTATCAAACAGAAAGCATGGTTGAGTTTGAGTTGTCTGAAGAGCAAGATATGTTGGTCGGACTAGCAAAAATATTTGCTGATGAGGAATTAATTCCAAATGCTGAGGAATGGGATAGATACGGAATATTCCCCGAAGAAGCAATTAGCAAAGCTCGTGAATTAGGCTTACTGAACTGTACTATACCGGAAAAATATGGAGGCTTAGGGCTTAGTTTTCTCGACGAGGTAATGATTAATGAGGAATTAGGCCGAGGCGATCCTGGATTTGCAACTATCACAGGGGTTACAATGCTAGCCTGTCATCCGGTTATCTATGGCGGTACAGAGAAACAAAAAGTGGAATATTTGGGTCGAGTTTGCGCCGGCGAGATATCAGCTTACTGCGTAACTGAGCCTGGTGCCGGCTCGGATGTCAAAGCGATTACTACAACTGCTGTATTGGAAGGGGATAATTACGTTATTACTGGTTCTAAAATGTGGATAGGGGGCGCAGGTCATGCAAACTGGTTCTATGTTCTAGCAAGAACCAGTGAAGAAAGTTCTCACGAATCACTCAGTGGCTTTATTGTAGAAGCAAATTCAGTGGGCTTAGAAGTCGGTAAGAAGGAAGAAAAAATGGGTCAACGCTCATCTGATACTAGATCGGTTAGATTTGATAATGTCAAAGTCCCAAAAGAGAATCTAGTTGGCGGCACGGAAGGAACTGGTTGGTTACAAGCGATGGTAGCCTTTGACCGTTCACGTCCTATGCTTGCTTCACATGCATTAGGAAATGCTCGTGGTGCGATGGAGGAAGCTTGGCAGTATGCTAACGAAAGGCGCACATTTGGTAAACCAATTTTTGAACATCAAGCAATATCTTTCATGTTGGCAGACATGAGCACTAAAATTGAAGGGGCAAGGTTGTTGGCTTACAAAGCGGCAAACTTGCTTGATAAAGGTGAGCAAGCGACTCTTGCTTCAGCTCATGCAAAAAGATATGCTGCAGACATTGGAATGGAAGTAACAACAGATGCGGTGCAAATTTTTGGAGGTTACGGCTATTCTGAAGAATTCCCTGCTGCAAGGCGTATGAGGGGGGCTAAGATTTACCAGATTTTTGGTGGTACAAGCCAAATTCAAAAATTGATTATTAGTCGAGAACTAAACAAACAATATCAATGATGTTTTCTATCTTGGCTAACTAACTAATCTGGCTTATTTCTTCTTACCTGGCGGTTTAAGATCTGGTAACACCGGAACGAATTGTTTTGGTTCGTGTTCTTCCATTACACTGAGGAACTCATCAAGACTGATTACTCCATCTCCGTTTCCATCGAAGGTTTCCAGCATTGCGTCAATATCTGAAACTTTGACTGAATCTTTGAGTAGCGTGTTAACTGCAGTCCTAATTTCTCTCCTTGAGACATAGCCATCGTTGGTTTGGTCAATCGCGGTAAATAGTCTAACCGCTGATAATCCAGACGACTTCATGGCACTAGCTACTTTATCCTTAATATCAATGGATTTCGCAGCGTCCGCCTTGTCTTCAGTCTGTACTGTTTCTGGCATGGTGGTATCGTTAAGGTCATCATCATCCCATATCTTGTCGACAACTGAATTTTGCGAGGTCAGTAACTCATCATCATCACTAGTTTTACTGATCACATATAATCCAAACAGAAGTGCAACAACGATGATTAGTAATATTAATTTTAATTGATTTTTAGTGCCTTCATCAGCCTCAGCATCATCACTAAAATCATCATCTGGTAAATCAGTAAACATATTATCCTGATCATCGGTATTATTGTCATCAGTTGGGCCAGGCAAGGTTGTCGTATCACCGGTGTTGTCGGTATTGCCGCTATTATCGCCAGTGTTGTCGTTATTATCGGTATTACCACCGTTGTTATTGCCGGAATCATCATCATCAGGTAATACCACATTGGCATTTGTTCGGTCACCATTTACCATCTCAACGGTGTAATAGTCATCGTATAATTTGGTCATATCGATATGGAAATTAGCATGGGAAGAGCGGTTAATTACGTCAAAATAACGTGCATCACCAGAAGTAAAAATTGGATCTAGTGTCATATTCTTCAAGTGAGAAACATCGTCACGGTAATCACCATCAAAAGTTGAATTTAGCCAAGCATTGATTTCACTATCAGTCATATCACTGAATTCATTCCAGTTCTCTTTCATGTCATTAAATTCGTGGCGCATTGCCATGGCCAGTCCAGCTTCGATTTCCGCAAAAGTTTGACTGCCATCAACCTCAGTCATTGATGTTACGTCAACGGCTTTTTGAAAATCAGGCCCATTGACATATTCCCAGTCATCGCCTTGCAATTGCTGCATCAAATCAATATCGCCAAATACCGCTTTACCTTGAACAACTGTTAGTGCTACATCAGCGTCTATGGCTTCAATCAAGTTACGGTATGGGTCTTCATGGAAGGTGTCGATGACCACTAAATCAGCAAACAAATCAGCCTTTACACGACCAACAAACGGTGTCCATCCTGTGGCATCAGCCGGGTTTGAGGTGACCATTTCGACCAACTCATAGTTACTAAAGTGCCCATTCATGTTGTTGGTATTCCACATGTCTGCAACTTTTAGTTCGTGGAAATTATTCTTCGAACCACTAGGGCCCCAATCAGGTGAAATTGAAATGCTTACTCCAGCTTGGTCAGCAGCTACTACATCAGTAGTATCGCCATATAGAAGAAGGTTGGAAAGAGGTGACCAAACAAGGTTAGAGCCAACACTGGCCATCTTACTAAATTGCGATGAATCTAGAGCAGTGCCGTGAATGACAACGGTTTCTTCCATGATCAGACCCTTGTCCCAAAGCGCATCGAATTCTGCTTTGCTGGATGAATCAACACCCTCTGCAAGATGAACAAACCAAGCATTTAGTGTGCCAGCTTCACTTTGGCTAATCAAGTGGCTACCAGTATAGTCATCCTCAGCAGCACCGCAAACAGCACAAGTAGAGATACCATCCTGGCCAAAGTTGTACAATTCAACGTTGCGTGAAAGTATGCTATCCCATGCTTGAGTTCCTGAACTTGGTGAACCTTGCATTGCAGTTACGCCACCTGATACGGCTTGGACTTCCGCGTATTTCATCTGCTCACTAGCCATATCCCATCGATAATTAGATTGAATATTGGTCTTCATCCAAGTAATACTTGGACCATAATCCCAATTGTTGCCCCACTGATATCTGTTAGTATAGCCGCCTTCCTCAGACTTTTGAGCATCACTCAAATGTACTTCAAAGTCCCAAAGTGGAATGTGATTGTAATGTACGTGATTGTGTAGGTCAATTAGACCAGGATAGATTGTCCCTTCAGTGTTGACGATTGGTACATCAGAAAAATCGACACCTGCTGGTGGATTTGTATTAGAAGCCCAAACACCGGTAATCTTACCATCCCTTACCATCACATTACCGTCATTGATGACGTTAGTTTCACCGTCCATAGTAACGACTCGTCCTTTGAGTAAAAATGCTCTAGAGGAATCAGTGTTGCTTAGTTTGTAACACTTGACGATATTATCTGGAACGGTATAGTCCCCCGAAAAATCAGCGGCTCTGCCCGGTGTTGGGTCATCCTTGGTCAACACGCCATTTTCTTCAATATATGATTGACCATAACTAGAGTCTCCAGCCGGGAATGACATACTATCTACGAGGGTTGAGGATGTATCACTAATGGACACAGTTTCGCCGTCAAAATAACTTAGGTCAAGGTCTGAATCAGCACGGAAGACAACAATTCGTGCATCAGCGTTTAGAGTTGTATTGTAGGCTAACTGACACGGGGGGCTGCCACTAGTGGTTGATAAAATCCAACTTGATACATCTTCTGCGGAATCACCAGAGTTCCAGATTTCGATGAATTGGTCGCTATATTTGCCATAATCTTGATCTCCATTCCAATCAACAGCACCATAGAGATTAGTACTATTTTCGTTAGAAACTAGATTATTTGGGCTAATAAATAATTCTGATATAACGATGTTAGCAGCCCGCCCAGAGGCATTACTCTCACTGTTTTCTTCAAGGTTGTCAGTAGCATAAGTCCAAGGGCTTAGAACCATGAGCAGAAGGATTGTTGAGGCTATGAGCATCCGTCGCATATGTTGACCTTACAGACCAAGGACATTAACTCAGCGGTCAAGTGTTAAAGTCGATTATATCATAGACCCGTTCAAGATGGATTTACTATGGCTACTATAGAACTTAGTGAACCTGTCTTTGCCGAAACTATCGACAACAATGAAATTGTAATACTAGACTTTTGGGCTGAATGGTGCGGTCCATGCAAGGCTTATGGGCCGGTCTATGAGCGAGTTTCTGAAGAATTCCCCAACGTGTTATTCGCTAAAATAAATACCGAGGAACAACCTCAACTTGGCCGTATGTTCAATATTCGGTCAATCCCAACAACTATCGCTTTCAAGCAACAAATTGGCGTCTTTATGCAGCCTGGGGCATTGCCAGAAGATGCACTTCGTGATTTGGTTAAGATGCTAGAAACTCTTGATATGGACGAAGTTCGAGAAGAGATGGAAAAAATCAATGATGCAGATTCACAGTGAGTACAACTCATGCGATGATTTCAATAATACTAGCCGTAGGGTCGTACATGGACTGGAAGCCTTGGCTGATGATGACCTTGATGGTTAGTATTAGTTTATCGGGGTGTTTTGGTGAAAATTCGGAAGACGCCAAAATTTCTTTCGATGAAGGTGAATATCCAGAACCTTGGAATAGAGCAGAAATTCAATATGACAATTCAGACGTTTTTAGCAGAGTAAGTGTAAATGGGACTTACAATATTTCAAGTCCCGTTTCAGTATATGTTGCGGTCCCTTCAATCACCGCTGCTGATGGTGGTGCAGGGCTGACTGGCGGCGCAGAAGTTCACCTTGGTCTATGGTTGCCTGAAATTGACGGTTGCGATTACACTGCGGCTAATGTGTCTGATGAGTGTCGTGTCCCGGTTATTGCCGATGTAGGTCCTTACTATGATGATGGGGATGTTTCTGCAACTACTCCTGCAGACCGTCTTGGTCGTTTTCTAATCGAAAATTATGTTCCACATGGTTATGGAGTTGCCCAAGTTTCAGTATTTGGTACCGGAAATTCCAACCATTGTATGGACTTGATGGGTACTGACGAGCAACGTGGTATTGATGCAGCAGTTACCTGGCTTGGAGAAGCGGGTTGGTCAAACGGTAAAGTTGGCTTAATTGGTAAATCATACGATGGCTCAACTCCATGGCAAGCTGCAACTTTTGGCAATCCATATCTAGCGACAATTGTACCGATGTCTGGATTGATAGGCGTGCATGAATTGATGTGGCGCAATGGAAGTATGGAGGCTAGAGGGGCAATAATGCATAATGGCGTTTACGGCACATTTGGCGTTGATGGTGATACAGGCGATGCTGAAAATTTCTGTGAAGGTTACATTGAAGGTTACATCAATGGTCCTGCAGCATACCAAACTGGTGGCATGGTTGATTATGCTGGAAATACCTATTGGACAGAACGCTCCTTTATCGGCAGAGTGTTGGAAAATTATCAAGGTTCAGTTTACATCATCCAAGGAATGCAAGACTGGAACGTTGACCCGCACATGGCTTTTCCAATCCATCAACAAATCGCCGATGCTGGAATTGAAGTAAAGACATTAGCAGGTCAATGGGCGCATGATTACCCTGACCGATTAAGCGGTCACAGTTCACAAAGTAGCGGAAGAGGTGCAGAAGCATATCCCTACACCTTGAGATGGGATTGGGCTGATGAGATGTTATTCTGGTTTGATTGGTATCTAAGAGACGAAGGTAGGGCGCCAACTCTAGGAGTTGAGATGCAAGATAATCGCGGTGGATGGAGATTCGAATCGACATATCCAGCACCAGACACACAATATCTGGAGATCAATGGTGCAGATTTAGGGCCAGATGGCGTCTCAATCTCTGCTTCTTCGACAATTACCATGACTTATGGGCCATTTGAGAATAACACCTACATTGCTGGTATGCCGACTTTCCATTTACCAGTCACTCCAAGTACCCTTAATGGTGCACATGGATTTTTAGAAATGACCGATGAATCTGGCATGCATCTTGGACATGCGGTCATGGATTTCAGATTCCATGCTGGTGGCCGTGATGGGCAACTAAACATGGTGCCTCTCGTTGAGGTAATGGGCTTAATGGAATTTATGCCAATGGATGTATACCTAGAAGCGGGTGAATCAATTATCATCACCTTAACTCAAACAGGTGAAGATTATGTTCCTTCATCATCTTCTGTTGGTGGGTATTCAGTTGATTGGGCGTCTTCAACTCTAACTCTACCGATAGTCGACCGGAATTGTGATGATTTGTTCAAAGTCCCTATGATTGAATATGATGATGAGATGTATTACAACACAGTTTGCTAATACGTCACAATAGTATCTTTCTTGCGCTATTCTCTTAAGCCGATGACAAACAAAATCGATTATGGTTCTTAGTGCGCTACCAGGAGTTGGCGAAAGATTAGCCCAGAAAATGACCGATCATTTTGGTTCAGAGGATGCAGTGATTAAGTCATTAAAATCGGGTGACATTGGTCAAATTGCGGAAATAGAGGGAGTCTCGCCTAAGCGTGCCTTGGCAATGGCAAGGAGCATTGCTGGAGATAACGGTCAATTCTTAGCTACCAAAGAAGCAGTAAAATTGCATCAAAAATTAATCGACCAAATCACGCGGTTTATCGCATCACCGGCGACCAAGGGACGCCTTCAACTTTTAACACCGGTTCAACAACCGGAAACTAGGCGAGGAAAAATAACCACGGCAATGGATTTTTTATCCAAGCACACCAATCTTGAATTGGAGTTAAATAGCAAATTAAGCCATATTACCACGACTAAAAACACTACTCAGCGTTACAAGCGGGTCGTTGTTAGTAAAACACCAATAGATCACATGAAGCGCTTCTGTCGAGTGCTAACACCAAGTGAAGGTGAAACTTGGAAAGATTACACAGTATTTGATCAAATAACATGGATTGGTTCAGGCGCCCCTAGTGATGTGCCTGATGGTTGGATCGTACTGGGAAATAATCCGCAACCCGAATTAATAGTTCCTGAAATGACTCTTGATTGGTTTAGAAAAAATCGCAAAACACTGCAGTCAATTGCGGACCTGGTTGATATGATCAAAAGTTATGAAGACAGCCATGATTTTTTATTGGATTTCAGTGAAGCATTAACTGATTTAGCAGAGTTACCAGAATTATTGCACACGCTATATGATGAAGGTGATACAGAAAAGGCCGAACAGGTAAAAGATGAACTATGGTCGTATGTTAAATCCTTAGAAAGTGGGGTAAATGTCGAGGTAGAGAAAACCATGAATGATGCTAAAATGGCATTATCTGGGGCAGAATTACTCGACGCCCTGGCAGACGGAACTGGTTTTCAAAGAAAACTAAAGGAAGCCACAGGACATGTAATCGACAATGCTATGCAACAAGCTGTCAATAAATTAGGCGAATTTATGGAAGGTTCGGGAGTAAAAAACCCTCCAGTTATCTTCACCTCAGACTGGCCAGCCAAAATAGACCGGCAAGTTATTGATAAAATCGATAGTGCCTTAGAGAAGCGAATAAATGCTCAAAAAAGCGATCATATATACACTATGGCAAGAAAACTCGGACCATTGAAACAATCCTGTGAGAGTGCTGTTAGAGCTTTGATAATTATTGACCAGTGGTTGACAATTGCTCGCTGGGCAAAGCATAATTCATGCACAATGCCAGAACTAGTTGAGCATGGAATCTGGGTAAAGGAAGGCCGTCATTTACTACTTGGTATTGAAGCAGATCCAGTGACTTATGGCCTAGGGAAGGCAGCAGAAAAAGGCGATATGCAACCTCTTGCATTGCTTACAGGCGCTAATTCTGGTGGTAAAACTACATTGCTTGAATTACTCGCTCATACTTGCATATTGGCTCATATGGGTTTGCCAGTTCCTGCTAAACAAGCTAGAGTCGGTAATGTGGATGCTTTACACATTCTTGCCAAAGCAGGGGGTACACAGAGTGCGGGTGCGCTTGAACAAACCTTAGTTGAATTAGCGAATGTAGTCAGTGACCCGACACCAAAATTGATTTTAGCAGATGAATTAGAAGCCATTACTGAACCAGGTGCAGGTGCAAGAATTATCGCCGGTATGCTAATAGCAGCACGTTCACAACCAGATACTAGTATGATGCTAGTGACTCATCTTGCACCAGCAATCATCAAAGCTTCTGGACAGGACGATTTTAGAGTCGATGGTATTGAAGCTAGAGGTCTAGATTCTAATCTTGAATTGATTGTTGACCGGACGCCAATCAGAAATCATCTTGCTAGGTCTACTCCAGAATTAATTGTCAAGCGATTAGTAGAGCGTAGTAATGGGCACGCTAAGGCATTGTTTGGCGATATCTTGAATATGTTTTGATCAGTATTCGGGCAACATCATCTCAACCGCAAATAGGGGGTCGGGGTCAGTTGAATCGTGATATGCAACAACAACTCCCCCATCATTGAGAATGGCTAAGGATGCAAAATCAAATCGGATATCATTACCTGCTCCAGATGTTGAATCAAGGTCACCTTGTCCAATGTAGGTGAGAGTATCGGGAGACATATCTTCAGAATAACCTCTAACATGGTAAACAGTATCTACATCTGGTCCAGTTGAACTTTGGTAGCGGACATTCAAAATAAACAAATCTAATTCACCATTGGCTTGGAATTCCCATTCTTCAATTTGGGTTGCTTGGTCGCTAAGTTCGTAGGTATAGTTGGTCCAATTGACCGCTCCATCGTTAGACATGTAATGAGTAAATGAGGTGCCGGTATTCTTTACGCAATGGATAATACCCGCAGAATCAATTTGGCAATATTCACTGGGAAACTCAACATATAATTCGTTCCAAGAAAGTGAGGTGTCCATGTATGCTGCATTGCCATTATCATAATAGGAAGGGAATAGTAGACCGCCACTTGGTACCGGGAATGCACGCATTTCTTTGTGCGGTTTGTTAACGTCATAGTAAGCGGGTAATCCTGCTTCTGTGAAGTCAAGGTCTAGTTCAACTTCCGGGTCTCCACCGCTACGGTCAGGGAATTGGAATGGATAGTAATTTAATCCATCAACACTAATTTGGCCACCAGCATTCATACTTTGGTGCCAAAAATTGGACACTACAATACTAGCCCAATCACCACTTCCCATGGAAGATTGGATTGGCCCAATCACTTCTACTTGCCATGAGCGGTCATAGAACGGTTCGGTAATTCTATTGTAACACCATTTCCATTCATCTTCTGACTCATCATATAGGATAGCATAAAATTTGTCCAATTTCAAATCTCCACCCGCATAAGGGAACCACGACATAGAAATGATATCACCATTGGTGGCTTGGACGATACTACCTTCACCAAGTCCTTCTTGTCCAGGATTTGTTGGAACTGCAGTTACACATTGACCAAGTGCAGGTAAAACGCCAGGGATATAAGTGTCCCAAGTGTGACCACGATCTGGACTCCAAACAGGGTATTCTCCACCGAGATTGAGAATCTGGCCTTCAATAGTTGTGGCAAGGTAATGTTCACAACAATTTCCCCCTTTAGAGGCATCAAATACCGCCCAAGACATATTAGTTGATTGATTTGTGTTAAGATCAACTGTGGTAAACGGTCTTGGATTCTCATGTTGTTGGTCATCAATCAATATGTAATCTGTCCAAATATTCTCAATGGTTTCTTCTTCAACCAATGATTCACCGTTGCTAAAACATCCTGCAAGTATTGTTGATAGTGCCAACAAAACAGACAAAGCCATTCTTCGCATGTGTCGATGGAGTCAACCCTTATCTTTGAATCCGTCGTTTCTAGGATTTACTTAACAATAAAGTTGATTTTTGCTCCATCTACTTCAAACGCCTCAGCATCTTGTTCTGTATTAGCATCAATTGGATGGAATACTGCAGCGCTGGCTCTTGTTTCTGTAACAATCCATTGGCGGTCCGCTTCAAACAATTCGGGAGCATTTTCTGTCCATACCTCAAGATCGATTGTTGCCTCAATATCCAAGTCAAGATCCTTGCGCTTGGCTTGAATTCGACGCGTAATATCTCTAGCAAGACCTTTGGATAACAATTCTGGAGTATCATTCATGTCGAGTACTAAACTTACTTGATATGCATCATCACCTTGACCTATTTGGATGGTCGATGCGGCAAATCCTGACTTCTCAATTCGCTTTACCTCAACATCGGATTCTTCGATCTTAATCCCCATTATCTCTAATTCACCAGATTTGATTTGTTGGTACATTGCTACAGGGTCTGCCGCATTGCGGATTTCTCCTGCAATAGCATTCACATCCCCTCTCGCTCTTGGTGCAAGAGCGCGGAAATTGGGGGCTAATTCGATTTGTTGGAAGCGGTCTAGGTCAGTTTCAACAGAGATGTTTTCGACATTCAACTCTTCGGCTAGTATTTCATGGAATTGTGTAAGGTCCGGTCCTGAAACAATCCAGCCATCGCCACAAGGAAGTCGTTGCCTGCGTCCTGCATCAACACGGATACGGCGACCGGTTTCGGCTAATTCTCTAACCAAGGTCATGGCTTCTTCTAAACTCAAATCTTGCGGCGGTAGAGTTGCTGTTGCTTCAGCAGCAGCCTGATCCCAATCATCAGCAGTTGCACCTTCTAGGCTACCTGGTGTTCCAAGGGGCCATGCGGCTTGGTGAACTCCTGAGCCTGCAAGGTTTCGGTAAATCACATCGACCATGAATGGGCTGACTGGCGCGACTAATCTGCAGACAGTTGTTAATACCTCATGCAGAGTATTTTGACAAGACAATTTATCCTCATTAGCCGCCTCGTCCCATAATCTTCTTCTGCTCCTTCTTACATACCAATTTGATAGGTCATTAACGACAAAGTCTTCTAAATCACGGCAAGCTTTGTGGAAGTTCCAAGTGGTGAAATCATGATGATAACTCTTGGCAACAGAGGCAAGTCTTGACAAAATCCAACGGTCAAGTGGTGGTCGCTTTGCAGTATCAACTCCGTTGGCCTCGGGGTCAAAGCCATCCAATGCGGCATAATCAGCGTGGAATTTGTAAATATTCCACAGCGTTAAGAACATTTTAGCATAAGTTTCTCGAACGCCATTAGGGTCAAACTTGAGCGGACTCCAAGGGGCTCCTGCGGTAACCATGTACCAGCGAGTAGCATCTGCGCCTTCTCGATTAAAGTGATCCCATGGGTCGACAATATTGCCACGAGACTTAGACATCTTCTTACCTTCAGCATCAAGAATTAGTCCTAGTGATAGACAGCGCTTGTAGGCAGGTGAATCGAAAACAGTGGTTGAAACTGCTAGCAAGGTGTAGAACCAACCTCTAGTTTGGTCAACTCCTTCACAGATGTAATCAACCGGGAAAGAGGCATTAAATGTCTCTCCACCATCAAATGGATGGTGCCACTGAGCAAAAGGTGCACAACCAGAATCAAACCAACAATCCATGACAAATGGTTCACGATGCATTGGTTTACCATCATCACTAACTAGCGTAAATCCATCGACAATTGGTCTGTGTAAGTCTACATCGCTTGGGCATTCTGGATTGTCATATCCAGCAGCATTTGCTTTGGCCACTTCAGCCTGTAATTCCTCAATCGAGCCGACACATTTCATTTGCCCGTCTTCGCTGCGCCATACAGGCAAGGGGGTGCCCCAATACCGCTCACGAGAAATCGCCCAGTCCTTGACATTTCTAAGCCATTCACCAAACCGTCCTTCGCCAACCCAATCAGGTGCCCATTCTACATCATCATTAAATTTCAATAATTGTTCTTTGACTGCAGTCATGCGAACGAACCATGAATCCATCGCGTAGTAAAGCAATGGATGGTCAGTTCTCCAACAATGTGGGTAGTCGTGCAAGTAGGCTTTTTCTCGGTATAATAAGCCACTGTTAGGGCCTTTACCATTGCTGCCTTTAGGGCTGGATAATAATTCAATAATTGTCTCATCACATTCCTTGACATAGCGTCCGTCTAATTGTTGGTGGATTCCAGTTACAAATGCTCCATCTATGCCAACGGTGTGATAAGCAGGCAATCCTACTTCCATTCCTAAATTATAGTCATCTTCACCATACATTACCGCAGTATGAACTACTCCAGTACCGTCGGTAGTAGTAACCCAATCAGCTGACAGAACAGTCCATGCAGTAGTTGAATTGCCACGGGGGACTGCTTCAGGGAATAGTGGTTCATAGGCACGTCCCACAAGTTCGCTACCTTGGAACTCTTCAATAATCTCGACGTTGTGTCTTAGAACTTCTTTCATCAGATCCTTGGCTAGAATCATAGTTTCTCCAACATCAGCGCCACCAGCACCAGACCAATTTGCCGCTACTTCTGAGACCTTGACTTTGACATATGTTACATCAGGCCCAACTGCTAGACCAACATTGCCAGGCAGCGTCCAAGGAGTGGTTGTCCAAGCTAGGATTGATGAGTCATCATCGGTGAGTTTGAATTTTACGTAAACTGAAGGTTCCTCAACTTCTTTGTATCCCAGTGCCACTTCGTGGCTAGAATATGAGGTGCCGGTTTGGGGGCAATATGGTAAAACTTTGTGACCACGATAAAGCAGCCCTTTGTCAAACATTTGCTTCAATGCCCACCAGCAGGATTCAACATAATTATTGTCCAAAGTGACATATGGATTGTCCAAGTCAACCCAATAAGCCATACGCTCAGTCATCTCACGCCAGGCACTTTCATAGGTCCAAACTGACTCTCGGCAGGCTTGATTAAAGTTGTCCATTCCGTAGGCCTCAATGGCTTCGTTTGACATTAAGTCCATGCGCTTTTGCACTTCGATTTCCACTGGCAAACCATGAGTGTCCCAGCCACCTTTTCGCTCGACTAGGAAACCTTCCATAGACTTCCATCGGCAAACTAGATCTTTGTATGCTCTAGCAACAACGTGGTGGATACCAGGTTTGCCATTTGCCGTTGGAGGGCCTTCTAAGAAAATGAATGGGGCGCCATCTCTTCTAGAATCTATTGAATTTTGGAATGCACTTTCTTCACTCCATGTACTTAGTAGTGCGGTTTCAAGGGAAACTGCGTCAAGTTCGCCGGCGGGTTTTGGCTTAGCCATGATGTTGCGAAATCGGTTTTTCTCTTGAACCTCTCCCTTGGAACCAAACATGTTTTGGAAATTAACGCCGATATTGGTCTTTTATCGGTTGTTAAATTTATTTGCAAGGGTATGTTTGAAGTCCTTACAGGTCTACGGTAGGGCATGTCCGCAGTGACCACGTGGCGCAGTGCACTCTTTTTGGCAATTTTAATGGCTATAATGGGGCCATTACAAATGACCGGTAATTTGTCAGCAAATTCGGCAGACATAGAGGTTCTAAAAGAATCTAAAACTATCAGTCACTCAAGTACTGGCAGCGCAGAATTCCTTGGGCTATTAGGCGATGGTATTGCAAACAACGCCTTCACTGTTGATGTTCCAAGTGATTCCCCAATTACCGATTTGCAATTAACCGTTGAACCATCTGCAATGCAAACTCATTATGGATTTAACTGGAAAGGTGACTTATCTTGGTCAAATTCTGATGCATCAAAAAACGGAACTGTTGTTGAAGGAACATCACTAACAGGTTCTACTGCAGGAACTCTGTGGGACTTCAATTCAGGACTCCAAGGGTGGACAGTTTCAAATCCAACTTTCGTGAGTCGATGGACAACTGCCTGTGGATTTAATGGCAGCACTGGAGGCTCAATTAAGACCCAAGCTAACTTTAACGCACCCCACCACGCAACTTCTCCGGTAGTAAATTTGGCCGGAGCTCCCAGTATGCCGCTGACTGCATGGGTGCTGCAAGGCTCATCTACGTTTACTGGCGCCGGCTGTGGTGAAGAGCCAGATAGTGGTGAAGACTTACAGATTCAATATGCTGATGTCAATGGGAACTGGGTGACACTCAATACATGGTTGGGCTCCACTGCAGGAGGGACTGCTCAACAATGGAGCACTAATCTGCCTGCAGCTGCTTTACACGCTAATACTCAAATTAGAATAAATCAAATCAGCGGTAGTGGTAGTGGAGCAACGTGTTGTGATTTTTGGTTCGTTGATGATGTTAATTTAGCATCTCCTCCTGAATCACATTGGATCAGTCCAACAATTGGTTGGGGTTCTGGGGCAACACAACCAGTTTCACGAAGCACCTACGCACCTCTTCATCTGGACGTAGATATTCCCTCTGGTGCATTCTTGAATTGGACTATCTTAGATGATGCTGGAAACGAAATAATGGGTGCCCATGGCAGCAATGATGCGACGATTCCTCTCAATATGGTGGATCATGAAATGTACCCTGTAGTACGTGTGAAACTTGAATTTAGAGGGTCTCCAACGGGCGCAGGAATCCCATATTTACATTCTATTAGCGGAGATGGACAAATGATGACCTCGTTTAGAGGTGGATTAGCCGATCAGAGTTGGGATGCAGGATGCATGCAAGGTGGCAGCGTTACATTCGATAAAGGAATTTCAGCGACCCCAGACTGTAATTTTACTTCTCCATGGATAATTCCATCCTCTCCTGCAAAGGTGATTTCTGGCAGCTCAGAAATCACAAACGGTCAGCTTCAAATCCGTTATGACCCGTTTGGTAATTGGACAAATGTGTCAGCAACCACCTTTACGGAATCTTCAGGGGATACAATTTACCGTTACCAGTTCAGACTTATCCACGATGGAAGTAATACCAGTGAATGGTATAGCAAGTTGTTATCTTGGACTTTACTTGGTGGAAAACATCCTGCACAGCCTGCAATTGACTTCAATGAGGATGGATTTACTGAATGGGGTGGAAGTGATAGTCGTGTCGGATCATGGGGTTGGCAAGATCGTTTTGAAAACGGCGAAGATAGAATTTCGGTAAATCCAGGTATTTCAGGGACAGCATCGACTAAAGCTTGGATGCCGCGAGATGGGGCAGAGAGTTTCTCTGTTGGAGTATTTGCTGAAACAGGTGTATTGACGGGATTATACATCAGAGTTGGTAATCAACTGATTGCCAACTATTCATATGATTCAGTTGATAGTGCATACGTGACATTAAACGAGTCTCAACTTTATGCACTAAGTTACGCCGCTTCTACCGCCTCTAGTGTTGGATTTTTAGGAACAAATTTCGTTGAGGTAGAATTCGAAGTGACCGGCTCTGGCGGGATGAAAATGGCAGGTTTGTCGATACCATATTCAGTATCGATGAGTATAGATTCAAACCAACAATCACCGATGGTTTTGGGCATAAATGACGCAAGAGCGACACTATCACCAGTCGGTGGTCAACACCAAATTCCAATCCCGTTTATCGCTGATTCTGCAGGTGGTATCTTAGTGACTTTAGACGGAGTAAACTATTCTTCAGATGTCGAGATAGTTTCCACATATATGGAAGACGAGGTTGAAGTATTGACTCCTAGCCAACATTGGCAAACAATGCATACTTCATTCAAAGTGACCGCATCTACTGCTGGATTGGTTCGTCTCGATATAGTAGGTACCAATCACCACGCAACTTGGTTGATACCAACTGGAGGCGGTAGTCCAGTAGGTCAAGGGGACAGCGAATTTATTGAATTACATCCAACTAATTGGTTAGATTTTACCCAAAATGGCGATGCTGTTGATGTGGCGGTCAAATACCGTATCGAGCCTGGGTGGGATGATGAAGATTATTTGACCGCATCAACAAGATTAGTACTTGCCAATGGTGTAGTTTCTATTCCTGCGTCTCATTCATGGGGTAGCCCTGATGGTGCGACAAAGGCCTTAGAAAATGATTTAGAAATCAAATCGGTCACCTTCATCACTGACCTTGGAGAATTGCCTTCAGATGAATATTATTTGCCAGCAGGACAACAAATAGATATCTCAATTGATGTTGGATTTGAAGGTCTTACAGGAATTGAATCCTTTGCCCCTGGTGATGCCATAGTTACTCTATATCACGGCTCAACTGAAATTGCTAATACGACTTCTCTTGATGAGGATACATGGAATTTTACTGATGTAGTGCCATTTACTAACGGTGTGTTGGATTGGAAGATTGAAGTTAATCCAATTAATGGTGCTGGAGTAACTGCTGATGCATTATTTGAAAGATCATTCTTTGCTGACTCGGTAGTCCCTTCGGTTTACTGGTCAAGCGTTGCAGCATACGACCATAGAGTGCCATCCTCGACCCAAACAATCCAAATACAAATCACCGATCAACCATTATTGCCTTCTAATATTGAAGCAATGGTTTGGCGTGAATGGATTAACGATTACGACATGAATGGGCAGCCAAGTCCAGATGAATATTCATCCTTTTCTTCTGTATTACTACCAAATGACCTTACTGCATTTGTTGGACAATACACTATCTTGCTAGACGATAGCGGCGGTGCAATTGGGGATAAGGTAGCGGTCTATCTGACCGGTAATGACGCGGCAGGTCATCCATTGGAGCAAAATGGTACCGGGGAGACAGGCGACCATTTATTCATGTATCAACTGAAAGCAGATGGGCCACCTTCTATACCAGCTGCGGCTTTTTCATGGGATGGTGGTAGACAAACATGGCTTCATCCAATGATTCAGTATGAATTTGATGTGTTGATGTCAGAACCAAATGGCGGTTCAGACTTATCTACTGTTGAAGTACAACTTGCATCTCAACAAAACAGTGACCCACTGCCAATTTCTTGGAATTTCATTACCGGTAATTGTACTACCACTAGCCCTCATTTGGTAATCGATGATTGCGATATGATTGGTCAAAATGGTCCTGCGGGTCCGTATGAAATTGATTTAGCATTGAATGTAAAATTCCATTTGATGTGGACAATTCCAGATTTGGGTGATACCAAGCGTGAACCTAAATTAATCGTAATGGACAGAGCCGGAAATACAGACCAGCAATCATTCCCTACCCTTAGGTGGCGCTCATCTGGTGACATGTACATCCCAGATGAAACGGTTCAGTTGTTCATCAATCAAGGGACAGTAGTTGAAGATGGGGCAAGAATTGCACCTAGCAGTTCGTTTGAAGTTTCAGGTGATGTTTTATTCAGTGAAACTAACACTCGTCCAGACTTTGACTGTCCTGTTACTGTGATGTTTGATGGTGTATCTTATCCAGTAACTGCTCTTGATGGTGCGTGGACAGCAGTGGTAACTGCATCGGAATCCTCGGGCAAGAAGGCTTTGACCTGGGGCGTTGATTGTTACTCTGGTCAAGGTGACGACGTAACTGATGAATCAGACAATCGTTGGATTCTAGTCGATGGAACGGGGCCAAATCCAGTTGAAATAATCAACCCTAGACCTAATACTATTCTAGATACTGATGTGTATGAAGTGAGAGTTGCTATCGATGAGGAAGGTGGCTTGGACACTGATTCACTGCAACTTGAATGGTGGGTTGAGGATGCGCTTACCGGTGACAGACTAACCACTGGTTACGAGTCGATGACTGTTGAAGGTACTGATATTTCTGGAACACGATTAGAGATCTATGCAGAGATTGACCTATCAGAAATTACTGATACAATGATTCAAAATCGACTAATTTTATTCATTAAAGTCAATGGAAGAGATCTCGCAGACAACTCTGTTCAAGGAATGAATGGAGCGCCTTCAGGTTCAGAAATCGCTCAGTGGGACCTAGAATGGTTAAGGCCGGAATTCAGCATCGGTCCGCTAGACGTATCATATACCAGATTAATCATTGAAGTTGGACAATCAACTTCAGTACAAGCACTGGTAGACAATATAGGGTCATTAGATGGCACAGTTGATGCTACTGTATATGTGGTCAAATTTAATGGCACAAAGGAAGTTCTACAACGCCCAAGTATTGATATTCCTGCAGAAGGTAAAGGTCTGATTTCACTTGATTGGGTTCCCACCTCACAAGGTATTCAGTGGATTGAGGTGGAATTGGACAATGGTCAAACTTCCAAAGGCCCAACAGTAGATGTAAGACCGGCTAGAGACCAAGGTTTCGTTGAGAATCTATTTGGCGACGTCAATCCAGTTATCGGTTCAATTGTGGCACTAATTTTTGTCTCAATCATTGTTACAGGATTACTATGGGCGCGTAAAGCAACCCGAGGTAGAGGTGCTCGTTCAGAATATGATTGGGATGAATACTCTTCAGAAATCGAAGATGATTACTATGAGGAAGATGATTCTGCTGATTATGCTGCGGAGCCATCACAGAGTGGTCAAGAAATTCAACCTGCTTCTTCACTCGGCGCTGCTGCGGCTGCACTTGGAGTCGCAGACACTACATCAGCCGCAGAACCAGAAACAGATTGGGTAATGGGTGCTGATGGCTACTGGTGGTATCATGACAAAGATACAAATGAGTGGTGGTACAAGGATGAAAATGGCGATATTGTCCAATTCAGTTGACCATGGTGAGAACTTTGCCCAGATTTATCGGATTATTGCAAGTTGATTCAACAGTTGGCAATCTAACTGGTAATGCATCTCGTATTGAACGTTTAGCAAGTATCGCTAAGGAGCACGGAGCCGCAATGGCGGTCAGTACAGAATTAGCAATTAGTGGATATCCTCCAAGGGATTTGTTATTGCAACCAGACTTCATCAATATGTCATTTGATAGAGCAACATCGTTGAGTGTTGAGATTCCAGTATTAGTTGGCACTCCAGTACCAACTGAGGACAGCCGAAGCTTGCCTGCCAACGGAGTCGTGCGCGCTGGTTTACTCAATGCCCAACCAAATGGCGAAAACACTAATCGTATTGTTGCTAAAAAGCAATTATTGCCATCTTACGATGTATTTGATGAAACACGTTATTTTCACCCCTCTAATCGTTCTGGGATTTGTCGAGCAATTGGTGGTATGGATCTTGGCGTAACCATTTGTGAAGATGCTTGGCAAATCGCCGGCTTAACCCCCTCATCATATGGGCAAGATCCGATACAAAACCTCGCCGAGTGGGGTCGTCAAGGAGTAAAACTTGATGCTACAGTTAACCTCTCCGCATCACCTTACCATGCAGATAAAGTTGGTTCTCGAATCAAGGTTTGTCGAACTGCTGCTTTGACGCTACAGCACCCATTTTTACTGGCCAATCAAGTAGGTGGCAATGATGATTTATTGTTTGATGGTTGTTCACTTGTCGCATGGCCAAACGGAATGGTGGTTGTGGCACCATCATGGCAAGAAGGAGTATTGATGGTTGACTTAGACCAGCCAGAAAATTGTCGATGGATTGGCATGGACATAGAAGATGCGCTGTCAATTGGTAATGATGCGCTCAAAATAATATCCAGTGACTCTGATGGGCATGAAGAATCTGCAGAATTAATTGAAGATATTACTGATGCAGTAATCACTGGACTGGCTGATTATTGTCGCAAATCAGGTATTAAATCAATCGTTCTAGGTCTGTCAGGTGGTATCGATTCTGCCGTTGCCGCATGCGTGGCTTGTGCTGCGGTGGGTGCTGAAAATGTCCTTGGTATCGCCATGCCTAGCCGGTATTCATCACAACATTCGCTTGATGATGCCAGATATACCGCAGAAGCACTAGGTATGCAGTTTAAGATAGAATCAATTGATGAAATGCATTCTACTCTTGAGTCAAAAATCGAATCAGTTTTATCAAAGGGCAGTCCAGTTGCGAGAGAAAATATCCAATCTAGACTGCGCGGCATTATTGTCATGGCTCATGCTAATGCAGAAGGTAGAATGGCTGTTGCTACTGGTAATAAGTCGGAATTAGCCCAAGGTTATTGCACTCTTTACGGGGATATGGCTGGAGGCTATACGCCACTAGGAGATTTGTACAAGATGCAAGTCTATGCTTTGGCTGAGGTGTTTAATTCAAGAGCATCAAAGTCTGATCTACAACCACCGGTAAATTCCTCAACAATGAGTAAACCGCCGTCAGCTGAATTAGCACCAAATCAAAAAGATGAAGATTCACTACCGCCATATCAAACCTTAGATGAAATACTGCGCCTCCACATTGAACATACTATGGATGCTGATGACATAGTTCAAGCAGGTTTTTCGCGTGAGGTGGTCCTTGATGTGTTAGCAAGATTGGAGCGTAATGAACACAAGCGATGGCAAATGTCACCAGCACCAAGAGTCACTAGCAAAGCATTTGGTCAAGGTTGGAGAAGACCATTAGCATCTAGGCACGATTGGCGTGATTGACTTCGATGGTCATAAAAATCCAATCCGTCACGACCAAACATGAGCGGCTCAATTGTCAATATAGCAGGTTATCGTTTCGTCGATATACCTGACCGTGACGAATTACGCCAACCATTCCGCGACATATGCTATAAATTAAGTCTCAAAGGGACTATTTTAATCGCTAATGAAGGGATTAATTTCTTTTTGTCTGGGACTCAAGAATCAGTAGATGATTATCTCGCTTTCATTGAACAGGATGTTAGATTTCAAAACATCCCACTAAAAATTTCTTACTCAGATTATCAACCATTTCGCCGAATGAATGTTAGGCTAAAAAAAGAAATTATTTCTATTGGACTTGACCACATCAAACCGGTAGACAAGACTGGCGACGAAATTACTCCAACAGACTTCAAGAAATTATTAGATGATGGTGAAGATATCTTAGTGTTAGACACTCGTAATGATTACGAAATTAGAATTGGTACTTTCCAAATGGCCATGGAACTAGACATCAAGACATTTCGTGATTTCCCCCGTGCAGTTGATGAGATGTCTGATGATTTGAAAGATAAGCCAGTAGTTATGTTTTGTACTGGAGGTATACGCTGCGAAAAGGCTAGTGCGGTAATGATGGATGCTGGTTTCTCAAATGTTAAACAACTCAAAGGTGGCGTACTTGGATATTTTGAAGAAGTCGGTGGCGACTATTGGAATGGTGATTGCTTTGTTTTTGACCGTCGAGTTGCACTAGATGCCGAATTAAAAGAGACTGATGTAGTACAATGTTTTGCTTGTCGTGAACCGCTAGTGATGGAAGACCAAATTACTGGTGATTATGTCATTGCCCAATCTTGCAAATATTGTATTGAGAAAGAGTAATTCACCAAATCAACCATTCATCACCTAACATTAGCGGGCTGTAGATGTGCAATTCGTGACCAGTCTGGCCATCATCAGCGACAAAGATAACTAATTCATTAGTGGCCACCAATTGACCATAAACTCCAGCATTTGAATTATTTCCAGCACCAGACCATGGGTCGTACGCTAATTCAGCTGCCAAGGAATTAGTGTCAAAACTCCACAAACTGTGCCCTGTATCAATTGAATCAACTTCCCCGTTGACTAGAATCATCAAATGCTGATCATGGCTAACAATGTCACGAATCTCTGATGAAGCCATGCCAGGCTGGAATTCATGAATCATTTTGGTACCTTCAGGTGTGCCATCACTGGTACATAATTCTCCAGCTGTTGTGCCAGTGATACAATCAAACCACAATTTCCCGTTGAGTTGTACAGGCTGAGTCCTTAGGCCTGGAGCAATAACCAAACTGGATAACTCAGTAACGCTAGAGGATGCTAAATCATAACTCCATAACGTTGGGTCAACAGCACTGGTTTGCGCATCAAAGATAATTTTGTTATTTAGTAAATTAAGGCCCATTCCCTCACCAACACTAGTTGTTGGGTTGCCGTTACTCTGTAGTGTCAAACTGGTTAACCATTGATGATTACCCGTAAGATTTAGGTTGACTAATTGACGACCATCAATGCCGTTATCGGCAATAACAACGGCGCTACCGGTCATGGATAAGATTGAGTCAGGCATACTGTCTTCAAACTCATTAAGATTCCAAGTCGTTAAATCGCCTTGATTACTAAGGTGGAACATTTCAAATCCGAGATCATTGCTCACTGCACTAAACCATAATCCGGTTGAATCAGCAACCATTGATGAAGTTGTGTGGACAGAGATATCAGCAGTAATTAAGTCCAACATCAACTGTTGTTGCTGGTCAATAAATGGGGCGTTAAATAATTCAGTTGTGTTAACGCCGTCAGTCCACATGAATGAATTTGAAGAATCAGAAAATACTAAGCCACCCATCCATAGAGTCGCCAGTGAATCCGAGTTTATGCCATCTCCACTATAACCAGTTAATTGATAGGTACCAGAATTACTGAGATTACTAACCCATAATTCACGACCATTACTGCCACTATTGGCATCAAATAACCATAGTTCTTGACCGTCGGTAAATAGCTGATTAAAGCCAAGATATAATCCGGGATTTGAATCACCAACTCCACTGTTAATGTCAATAAGTTGCTCAGTTGAAGAGGTTACTCCTGAGGAGACCCACAGTTCACAACCACTTGAGCTATCGCTGCCTGAGGTGATGATTTTGTTGTGTGAATCAGACCATGCAAACTCAGCACATTGACTCGAATATCCATCTGAAACACCCACAAACATATCCGAGATTGGTCCGTAATTGAGTGGAGTTTGACAAACTTTCAACGAATTAACCACTTCATCCGCGTGCATTATGCCATCTTCTGCCACCCCCATGCCGTGGCCATTATCGATGCCGAAATTGATAATAAATCCTGAAGAGCAAAGGTGCTGCGGTGGCTGTACTTGTTCTACTAAGGCGGAATATCCCTGATTGCCATTAAATCCATTACTACCTATCGCACCATTACAGACAAAGTCTTGACTAATTACTTCAGTTTCCTCTAAGGTGCCACTATTATTGAGATCTAATCCTGATTCAATCAATAATCCGCCAAAAAAGCAGGTGTCATTGCCATAATTTAGCACCGTAGTGTTGACCAAACTCGCGATTCCACTGCCACCATTGGGGCCAGTAGCACCTTGAGGTCCGGATAATCCAGTTTTTCCATGGCACAACCTGGTTGTTGAGGTAACTTCATTTTCTTCTAAAATTCCATTGGAGTTGAGGTCATTGCCGATGAATATGTCGGCACCTCCTGCCTCACATAGGTGGTCAGCATTACGTCCTTCAGTTCTAACTAATACCTCATTAGCATCTGCTCCAGATTGCCCTGCCTGGTCAGGTAATGACCAAATTATAGTAACAGAGTAAGCTGATAATATCAATGCGACAATGATGCTAAAAATTTGGATTACCTGTAGTACCTTGCGAGGCTTTTTGTGCGGCGTTTTTACTGCTCTTTGTGAGGTTGTTTGATTGCCATTGAGTGGCGGAATTGGTTTTGCTTGACTACTCGCAGGTTCTCCTGCAATATGTTCTTGGTTCTGATGTCTGATATCTTTAGACATGATTAATCCCCTGTCCTTCAATGGTATCAAAACTTTCGCCGATTCCATATCTCTTATGTCAAAATAAGGGTTTACTTCATGAGAGAGTAAGTTTTGCGGGATAATATGGACTTGCCAAAGCGCCTTGCCCAGCAACTTGCTGGACAAGAGGGTGAGACTAGGCAAAAGGCAGCCCGTTTGGTAGTTGACCTTGCAGAAA
>CAXHFO010000001.1:0-40007 GCA_964015895.1 uncultured Candidatus Poseidoniales archaeon | reverse complement strand
ATTATCAGCGGTCTCGTGGGCTCGGAGATGTGTATAAGAGACAGGTGTCTTATCACTTTCAGAAGTACAAAAAAATTTCACAAAGAAAGGTTTTGAAAAATCAGTTGTTGAATTTCTAGAAATGGCAGAGGCTGAAGGATTAATTCTCCGTTTGGATGAGGGTTTATGGCAATTTCTTGAGTGAAGTTGATAACAGGGAAGTCGTGGCAAAACACAACGGGCGTATGGGTTAGTTTGGCCTATACTCGGGCGTTTGGGACGCTTGGACCCAAGTTCAAATCTTGGTACGCCCACCATTTTACTGTTGCTCAGTCTTTGAGTGTACCCAAATTATGTGATAGCCAAATTGAGTTTTTACAAATTTAGCAGGAGTTTGATCAATATCTGTTGCCCAAACTGCTTTTTCGAAATCGATTGCCATTTGCCCCTCAACAAATTCACCCAAATCACCTTTTTTGGCCCCACTAGGGCAATTAGAATATTTCTTGGCTAATTTTTTGAACATTCGTAAAGGATTTTTGGCATTAGCAATTTGTTCGATGATATCTCTTGCTTCAGGTTTATGTCCTACCAGAATGTGCCTCACATGGGCACTTCGTGGTTTATTTCGTTTGTCGTGCCTGCGCATTTTTCCTCAACTCTATTCTTGTTTTTACCGCCATTCTATCAAAGACATGAGCAGCCATCCAACTTATTCCTACTAAGAATAATATGCCACTAGTACTATTGGCAATCTCTCTTTCTAAATCTGTACTTATCGAAGGTATAATGGCAATCCAACCAATTGAATATGCTACTAAAGAAAATATACTATGTGGCACAACATTCCGATTAAACAGCATTGCCAAACATCGTTTGTGGAGCATAACGAACATCATGATACCCACCGAAAATAGAAACCTGAGCATTTTCAGATTAGACTTTTCATTTCCGTATATCGATTTTACTGGCACCTCAATTACGCTAAATGAGAGTTTTGACAATTCGATTAGCCAATAGTTTGGGTATCCATATTTTTTCCAAGATTTTGCCCAATTCCACTCTTCGAGAATTTGGTGACTGGTTGCGGTATAACCGCATTGTGGGTCGCTAACTGCTGTGCCTGAGGCTAGAGTTGTCAAAAAAGCAAGAATTTGGCTAGCAAATCTTCTAACTATTGGCATATTACCTAATCCCTCAGAGTGAATAAATCGGTTCCCTTTAACATAATCACATTGTTGCTCAACAATTGGATTAATCACCCTTAGCAAGTCCTCTGGGTCCATCTGTCCGTCACCAGCCATTACCGCACTAACAAATGGTTTTGGACAAGTTCTCAACATTTCCAGATGCCCTGTATCAATTGCAGCACCAACCCCCTTTCCTTCAAGGCGAATAACCGTCAAATTATACGATTGATCTTGATATTTATTAGCTACTTTTGAAGTATCATCAGATGAACCATCATCGATAACTACCACGGAATCTACAAAATTTGGTAGTGTCTCAAGAACTGTGCCAATAAATAATTCTTCATTTTTGGCGGGGATGACTACACCAACATGCCATCCATTGTGCATGGTAGGGCTAAATTGTCAATAGTCATCAACATAACTTAACGGCGCTTGATTAAACTATCAAAAAATGTGTGAAAGTATGGAAATCATACGCAGGGTATAAGTTCAATTGGTTTGGTATAGGGGACGTGACTGAAGATAAGTTGCGGATAGTTTATGTCGGAAGGGACATTGAACTCAGGATTATATCGTTGTTAGTTAGAGCACAAGAGATATCTCAAGAAGTGGTCTTTGTCGATCTTGGTTCTAGTGATTCGACAATCGAACTAGCAGAAGACTTTGGTTGTCAAGTACTAAATTATGGCGACCAATTAAACGCATGTGATTTAGCCAAATTTTTTAATAAATCTTCACTCTCAAGCGGTTACAGTAACCTAGTAATATCTATCACTCAAGAATGGAAATTAAGGGAATTACCAGTAATTGTAAATCGATCGAGGGAAGGATGGGACCTTTATTTTTCATTTGTCAAAAATGAAAAAGCAGAAAAAATTAATGAAGATGATTTAGTAATTTCTTCATTAGAGATAGATCATCTTTTCCTTTCACCTAAAGGTTTACTTGGTTTAGCTGATTCTACAGAATTATCTACCGCAATGAACTTTTCATCAGACTTCAAAGTACGTGTTATTGAATCTTCAGGTCTAGTGAACTTACCACAAAGAGAATCTCTAGCCTCAGCCTCAAGGTTTGCTCAGTTATTTTACTGGATGCTAGAAACTAAGCATCCGTTATTCCTATTTGGCATCCCAGGAATAGTATTATTTGTTTTAGGTTACAAATTATCTGGTAATGTAGTAGATACTTTTAGTGAATTAAATTCTGTTTCAATCGGTGTCACATTAACTACTATTGCCATGACTTTGATTGGTCTATTTGCCATGATGGTAGCGATAATTCTTTACATTATGGGCAAACAAGTAGAACAAATTCAATCCCAATACAAATGGAATAATACCGATGTAAAGCAATATAAGTAGGCCGTAATATGTCGGATTTTCGTTATTTAGTGTGTTTGGATATGGACCGAGTCTTGGTTGACCACCTTTCAACTTGGCAATTTGTATATGATAAATTAGCCATCTCAAATGATGAATCATTCGAACTTTACAATCAAGGTCTCTTGAACGAGTGGGATTGGATAAAATTAGATATTGCGCTAATAAAAAGTAGCATTAAAGATCGTAAAATTACTGATTCTGAATTACGTTCTCTAATGGAAGGAATGCCTATGATGGAAAATTGGCATTTATTAATTTCAGAATTGATTAAAGATGGTGCAAAGATTGTAATTGTTTCAGGCGGCTTACAACAGACAGCCAGAGATATCGCAGCGCAATTCCCCTCAAACTTGCCATGGAGAAGAAGATGGGGCGGAATTGACCGATTTACTGCAGAACGGTTTGGTGATGGTTTTGACTCACAATTATCAGTTTTCACGAATGGTTGGTTACGTGGTAATCAATTAGCAAATGGAATGTATGAATTAGATGACTTTGGAAGGTATCAAGTTCAGATGAATGGCAAAGGAGCAATCGTAAAAATGTTGCAAAGGCGTTATAATATCGCAAAAAGTAAGACTGTTGCTGTAGGGGATTCGGCCGGCGACATTGGGATGTTTCAAGAATCTGGTTTGGCAATATGCTTCAATCCGTGGGATGAAAGGCCACTAAAATACTGTGATGAAGTAATCAAAGAGAAAGATTTGTCATTGGTATTGGATTTAATTAAAGCAAAAATGAATGGTTAGGTGATGATAAATTGGTAATCGATGATATTTATTTCATAAGCTCTTTTTGCCCACATTGTGGCTTTATGCTAGGTGAATTTCTGCCTGGTATAGAATGTCCCGAATGTGGTGAAACAATCATTTGATGATTCGTTGAATGGAGACACCATTAGTTTTGACAAAATCAATAATTCGATTAATATGTTCAGTGTCTAAATCTTCTGGAGAGAATACTCCTGAATGTGAAAGTGCTGATTGATTATTTGGTTTGTTAAATAGTTCAAGGAAACACGCAATTGTGACTAAACCTGTACTTCTAGCCATTGAACTAAAGCCATCTTTGCCGGTATCAGATATTATCCATATTACAGTTTTATCAACATAATGTACGGCTATTTCCATCCAAGTAAACTCATCACGTTGTTTATCAAATTTCCACGCATCAAGTAACTCCTCCTCGGTTAATTGACCCGCTAATTCAACCCACTTGGCGATATGTCCAGGCCATCTTACAGTGTATTCTTTCATATTTCTACTAAGATTTGACACTAGTAGACTTCTCAGCCCATCTGTTAGGAATGCTTCCATTTTACCAAAGCCATCTACTTCAATAAAGTGCTTTTCTGTCAGCGCTGGAACTGTTTTTACTTCCCCGTCAACCAAAATTCTTGCTGGCCTAGTGTATTCTTCTATTACATCAGAAGGAGAAAATGGAGCCATGTATGACCATGTGTCATCGGGAGACTGTGGATTGCCGCCAACTTTGATTGTGGCAGATAAAATATTTTCATCTTCTACAAATTCCTTTTTCAGTATCATATTAGATAGTCCTGGTGCTATTCCAACATCCCAAATCATCCTAACTGAATTTTCTTTAGCAAGTGAATCATGTTGGCTCGGGTCTTGCTCGGTAAATGCCAAATCAACAATATCAATGCCACTTTCAATCAACACTGTGCGCATTTGCTCACCTATTCGCCCTGGTAGCATGTTTACCGCTATTTTGGCTTCTGGCATTTGACTTAACAGATCAAATACATCGCCTTCTTGGAAACTAACCTGTGGATTATTTTTCACATGATCGGGAATGTTAAGGTCAATGACATGAACTTGAAAGCCTAATTTGGTTAATTCATTGATGACAAATTCGCCAACTAGTCCACTACCCAGTGCAATAGCATCAAACATTTTACCACCTCAAGGAGTAATTCTTCGTGAATCTCTAGGAAATGGTATTACTTCCCTAATGTGGTCTGCCCCAGTTAACCAAGAGCATACTCTGTCAACACCGAGTCCAAATCCACCATGTGGAACTCCACCGTAAGTTCTTGTGTCGATGTAAAATTGGTACGGCTCCCTTGGCGTGCCTTCTTCATCAATACGAGCCAGAATTTCTTCTTCTGACCATGTTCTTTCGCCACCACCGATAATTTCGCCATATCCTTCAGGTGCCAGTAGATCATGGCACAAAACATAATTCCCATCATCTGGGTCGACACGGTGATAGAATGGCTTAGCAATCTTAGGATAATGAGTTAGGAAATGAGGTACATCAAAATCCTGGGTCAATACCTTCTCCTTGGAATAATCTAAATCTTGTCCCCATTCAATTTCAACTCCCATACCTTGCAGTGTTTCTACCGCCTCATCATATCTGATTCTTGGGAACTTTGAATCTGCATAACGAGCAATTGTTTCTAAGTCTCGGTCAAGAGATTCCAATTCTGCACTCCGTTCCTCCAACAATGTGTTGGCAATTTTTCTAACTACGCCCTCACCATAACTCATAATTTCATGATTATTAGCCCATGCAACTTCCATTTCAGCATGCCAGAACTCAGTTAAATGCCTTCTAGTACGGGATTTTTCAGCCCTAAATGATGGGGCAATGGTATAGAGCCTTTCAAGGGCGGGCATAGCTGCTTCAGCGTATAATTGCCATGACTGGGTAAGATAGGCTTTCCTCTCCGGATTCTTTTCGGTAGGGAAATATGGTACTTCAAAAAGTGTTGAGCCACCTTCAACTGCCCCTGCAACAAAATTAGGAGCTTGATATTCAATGAAATCTTGGTCTCTAAAATATGAGTGAATGGCACCAAAAACCGAACTTCTAATTTTCAGCATCGTGGTCATCCTTGATGTGCGAAGATACAGATGACGATTATCTAACAGAAATTCAGTTTCTCCGCCATCTGCTGCAGCCATTGCTGATTCAGTAATTGGGAATGGCGTCTCTGGGTTAACAGGACCAATAATTTCTATAGATTGAATTACTAATTCATATCCGCCATCAGCCCTTTCATCAGGATTTACTACCCCATTGATTATGATTGATGATTCTATTAATGCAGACTTTAATTGCTCAAAAGCATCTTCTCCCAACGTATCCTTTTTCCCAACACATTGTATTGACCCAGTGGAGTCTCTAAGGACTAAAAAGCGGATTTTATTAGAGCCACGTGAACGCTTTATCCAACCTTTCAATTCAATATTTTGACCATCAAATTTACCATTAAGTACATCCGAAATCCAAATTGTCTTCATATCCTCACCAATACTCCGTATAATGTCCGGTAATTGAAATTCACCCTTCAACAGACAAACTTAGATTCAAAATGACTGTTTCATTGTTTAATTGACAGAAAACCTCAAACTAGTCACTAGTAAGCATATTTCATGCAGAAGGTGGTAGTCTATGCAATTGGCGGCAATGCACTGCAAAATCCATCTGCGACAAAATCGGGTGAAGCCGAGGAAACTCTAGCCCGAGTTATGAGTGATGTAGTCGACTTATTAGAATCAGGTTGGAGTGTGATTCTCACTCATGGAAATGGGCCACAAGTTGGGCACCTGATGCAATTGGACGAGAATTTCTCGCACACGATGGATAGTTGGGTTTCAGCAACACAAGGGATGATTGGTCACTCTTTAGCATTAAATCTTGATTCGATTTTGATGAAGCGGCGACGACCAGAAAGAACTGTTTGTATTGTCACTAGAGTTGAGGTTGACATTAACGACGCAGGATTTCAACTTCCAACAAAACCAGTAGGCCCTATCTTGTCTGATAGTGTTGTGATGACTGCTGATTGGGATATTGCAGAAACAGCCAATGGGCCAAGAAGGGTTGTTGCCAGTCCTCTACCGATGAATGTTTTAGATATTGAAGTGATTAAAAAATTAGTTGAACTCAGAGCCGTAGTTATCTGTGGAGGTGGAGGAGGGATACCTGTAGTAAAGCAAGAAAACCACTATGTTGGTGTTCCCGCAGTAATTGATAAAGATCGCCTTTCATCGCTAATCGCGATAAAACTAAGCGCTGATGCATTGATTATTTCCACTGCTGTTGATTCTGTAAAGACTGGTTTTGGGACTCCAAATGAAAAGTCACACCAACAACTCACGATTGATCAGTGTGAACAATACATGGAGCAAGGTGAATTCCCTAAGGGGTCTATGGGGCCAAAGATTGGTAGTTTAATGGAAGCATGTTTACACAATCCTGCTCTTACTGCAATATTATGCCAGCCAGGCGATGCTTTGAAATCTCTTCGAGGGGAATCAGGAACAACAATACTGTCTAAGTGAAACCACAGATTGATAAATCGATTGCTCTTGGTTAGAATTATGACAGCAATAGAAGCAAACGCACATTGTGACGGCCCGTGTGGTGTATATGACCCAGCTAGCGCAAGAGTTGCAGCAGAAGCAGTACAATCAATGACTAAAAAGATGTTAACTCTAGCAGCCAATCATTCAACAGATTGTGGCTCTGCAGCATACATCAATACCATGAGTAGATATGCGGCAATCAAAGAAGAAGAAGCACATAAGTGTAAAGAAGAATTATTGGTCTTATGGACTGACTTTTTCAAACCGCAACACCTGGAAGACAATCCAGATCTTCACAACGTGTTTTGGCAGGCCGCTAAACTATGCAGTGCGTGCAAGGTTGAGGTTTCCTCAGAACATGCGCAAGAACTTATGGATGCTGTAGAGGCAATTCATAACATGTTTTGGCAAGTAAAGGGGCGAGAAGTCCCTTGGATTCGCGCTAGTTGATTTTATGGAACAATTATCTGTCACCGTTCGGGGTGATAGTATGTGGCCTACTCTCAAAGATGGTGATGTAGTTACTTGTAACTTTTATCAAGGCGAGACTGTCTTACAGGGGCAAATTATCGTTTTCCCTAGTCCATTTGACAAGAAAAATATTTTGATAAAACGGGTAAAGTCTATCGATGAGGATTTGTTATTTGTCGAAGGAGATAATCCAGATCCTAGCGCCAGTAATGATTCTCATAACTTTGGTTCAATCAATATCTCTACCGTAATTGCAGTTTTGGACTGGCGGGCCTGACGGGGTTCGAACCCGCGACCGACGGATTAAGAGTCCGTCGCTCTACCTGACTAAGCTACAGGCCCACTTCGCCCTGCCACACTTCGTATTTAATTTTTCATCGAAGAATTACTATTCAACAAGTCTACCTTTTGGATTAACAAGCAATTCTACACCACTATTGTTGGCTAAGATAACCGCATCGCACATTTCGTTGAATAACCCAACTTGGACTACCCCGGCTATTTTGAGAACTTCGACCTCCGTTTGATTTGGATTTGTTAAGGTAGGGCCACAATGGGCATCTGCGATATAATTCCCATTATCCGTAATTACTGGATTATCACCTGACATTCGACAATTAACTCGGCAATCAAGTAAGCGGGAAAGTTGTCTAATTGTTGCTTCAAATGAAAATGGTGTAATTTCTATTGGTAACGGAAACGCCCCAAGAGCATCTACTTGTTTTCTTTGATCTGCTACAACAACCATTGCCTTAGATTCTTGAGCGACTATCTTTTCTCTAAGTAAAGCAGCACCTCCGCCCTTAATTAGATTAAATTCAGGGTCAAATTCATCTGCGCCATCTATAACAATGTCCAAATGTGTACAATCAGATAATTCAACAAGCGGTATTCCAACTTCAATAGCAAGCTTTTGAGTGGCTAAAGAGGTTGGTACTCCAACAATCTCCATACTTTCCTCGGCAATCATTCTACCTAGTTCAAGCACAGTATATTTGACAGTTGAACCAGTTCCTAAACCAACTTTCATACCAGATTTGACGTATTTACAAGCAGCAATTCCTGCTTGCTGCTTGAGTTGTTCAACCTTGTCCATGGCTGTTGACAAATAAGCAGGCTATTGAGTATTGCGTTTGGCTATTTTTCGGATTTTATGGAGAAAGGTTTTGACCTGTGATATTTCGTACTATTCTCATGGGGGGCACAGTGGGCGGCAAAGTTTTGGCGATTACAATGCTCTTGATTTTCGCAATCTCTACCCAAATGTATTATTTTGATAATCAAGAAGAACAGTTTACTGAAGAAATCATCACTAATCAAGCAACTCCACTTGGCCAGTCTACTACAGTGTCAATTGGTTCATATCCTGATGGCGCGGTAGAGAAAGTTTCTGTGGCAGTGCCAGACGGCCAAGTAGTTCAAACAATGAGTATTGATATGGAACCATCTTCCCTGTCCACGTCTACAGCTTATTCATTCACAGATGCTAGTGATTTCTCCAGTTCAAGTTCATTTCAAGGTGTCAATGTAAATACCAGTTCTTTGTCATTATTACCACAAGAATGGTCATGGGATTTTGAAAGCGGTACATTTGGACCTGAATGGAGACTCGGTGGAGTATCAAACTGGCAAATTCAAAACAGCAAAGTCTTGGCCGGTTCACAAACAGCGAAGGCAGGCACAATTTCAAGCAGTCAAGAAACGTCAATCAGTTTAGACGTATCTGGTATTCCAGCAGGGTCTGGAGAATTTTTGTATGAGGTATCTTCGGAAAGTAGTTTTGACTACCTAGTATTCTGTATTGATAACACCGGTTGCACAAGGTCAAGTGGCTATAATCAACGCTGGTCCGGAGTCACTAGTGGTACACACTCTTTCACAATCGCAGCAAATGTTCAAACTCTAACTTGGAAATATGCCAAGGATGGTAGTGTGAATTCAGGTTCAGATACCGCTTGGATTGATGATATTACAATCACCCCTACAGGCGGAGCTGGAAACGGTATCGGTTCCTGGACCTCTCCTGCTTTTGGTCCGTCTTTAAGTGGTCAAGGTGAGCCTAGGTCTTATGGTTTCATGTACATGGATGCATATATTCCTCTCGATTCTGATTTTGAATGGAGTCTATTGGATGCATCTAATAACCAAATAATACCTGGTTTTAGTGAACTTACAGTTACAGAAATGGATTTTGGTATTCTAGATTGGAAAACTTATCCACTGGTCAAGATGCAGATTGATATGGCAACTACAACTGGTTCACTTCCAGTAATTCACGGTATCCATTTTGATGGTTTAATTGAGGATGATTTTGACACAAATCCTGCGTCAAAAGGCTGGTCCATTAGCGGCAGTTCATGGAGTTCAGGACAGATTAGTGGTTCAGGTTCAGTACAAACTACAGAATATTACATGCGTAGTGGATTTGTCGGGATTAAATCTCAGTCATATCTAACAGGATCAGCACAACTACAATATTCATTAAATTCTGGTGCGAGTTGGAATCAACTACCAAATAATACTCTTATTTCATTCGATAAACCTCATTTTGACGTCGTGCTAAAAGTGGCAGGAAATGGGAATAATTGGGTTTTGGAAAAATTATCTGTTGAAATGGTAAGAACAAGTGTTGTTGAGGGATTAGAATTAGATATTGGACTTGATAACATTGCGGATTGGACTATGGATAAAATAGGAGTTGGGAAAATGGGATTACAAGAACGTCTTTCTGATGGCGCTTTTTGGTCTGTAAAGCAATCAACAGCTTCTTCACCAGCAGAATTTCCGATTTATTTGCCAATCTCGGGTATTGATAATTTTGAATTCGCAGTTGCTAGCCCTAATACACCTTTCGTCAATCCCTTCTTGACAGTTTCAATAGGTTCCCAAGACATCTTGACAAGTTCGTTAGATGATTTTTCTTCAACAACTACAATCCGTATGAACCCATCCCAACTTTCTGATATCAACAATATGCTAACACAATCGCCTGCAGACCTCGACCTAAATGGTTTTAAATTAGCAGAGTTAACAGTTAAATTGGGCTCTTCCAGCACAGCGACAAGTCTCCATGCTGGAGGATTTATGGCAACTTATGAAGGGGTATTGAATCTTGACTTTGCGGGAACCGACCCGTTAATAATCGGAATTAATAATGGATTGATGAATTCTGTTGCCGCCAATGGACTAAGAGAAATTACCATTCCAGTAAGAATGGCTAGTACAGGTTCAATCAAAATAATTGTCAATTCGCTAACTTATTCACCTTCTATTAGCCCAGTATCTATTACCGTATCTAACGTTACAGACACATTTACTCCATCGATGAATTGGATTGATGTAAAAAGTACTTTTGATTTCTCAACAGTCGGAATCTCCAATCCATATGATTATGCTAGAGCTAACTCTTGGTTAGTAGACTTTAATTTAATCGGTAAAGAAAATTCAGCCCAATTGAGATGTTCAACCTTAGCATTACCAATAATTGGCCCAGCAGTTAGTAGTTGCATAAATAGTGGTGTTGAACTGATTTGGTCAGACTTAGGCACCAATGGTGCTGTTATGATGACAGATTCAGCAGCGTTGTTAGAAATAACTCACCGTTTCAAATTCCCGGTAGAATGGGATGATGAAGAATTCTTAGTAGTTTCAACAAATTTGGTTTCCAGTTCCGGACCAATGTTGCCTGTTAGCAAATCATTTGGACTAGGTAATTCATTAGGAGTCGAAAATGATATTTCGGTAAAAGACTGGGAAGTAGTTGGATTAAATGGCTTTGGTTCTGATATTAACTATCCATATCTAAAGAAAGGTGAGCCAGTAACTGTCAAAGTACATCTCGGTTTTGAGGGTAATGAAGGTACATCTCCACGAACAGGGCATGCACTTGTTAGGTTACTAGTGGAAGGCAACGAATACGGTTCTTCAACAATAATTAATGATGGAGTCGCATCGATTCAATGGGTAGTTCCATCTATTGGAGAAGATGTTAACTTGGAAATTGATGTCCTGCCGTTGAAGAACCAAGATGTTAGTTATGAAGTCCCTAGACAAATTGAATTTGGTTTTGATTCAGTTTCACCACAATTACTTTACATGAATGTGGATCAATTTGATCACTTTGAATCTAGTCCTTCTAAAGTGTTAGAATTTACTATCACCGACCGGCCAGTTTTACCTTCACAAGCTGAAATTAATATCTGGCGTTCCTGGGTAGACGATATTAATATGAACGAAGAAATAGATTTGGGAGAGTTTTCCACAAAAGAACTCCACATGCCCGATAACTTGATGACACTAGAAGGTGTATATTCTTACAGTTTAGACACATCTTCTGCTCCGGATGGAGGTTATGTTAGAGGTTGGATAACGGTTGCAGACTCAGCAGGAAATGTATTGCCTAAATCTGGTAATTTGACAAATCCGTTATTCAATCTTTTAATCAGTAGTGATGGTTCACCACAACTCGGTTATTCTGAACTCGCTTGGGAATTTGGTAACTTACCATGGCTACATCCCGGCGAAAATATAAGTATACAGATTCCAGTTTGGGATAAAAATGGAGTCACAGATATTACTGACATAGAGTTTGACCTATCAATCAACCAACCAGATTCTT
The DNA here is from genome assembly GCA_964015895.1 of uncultured Candidatus Poseidoniales archaeon. Classification (GTDB taxonomy): domain Archaea; phylum Thermoplasmatota; class Poseidoniia; order Poseidoniales; family Poseidoniaceae; genus MGIIa-L1. The sequence continues at coordinate 28,021 of CAXHFO010000001.1, read as the reverse complement.
CGACTATCTTTTGGAATCGCCAAACGGATATTTGCTCTTCATCAACTCTATATATTGAAATTTTGACATGTTCTATGATTGGAGATACAGGGACAGGATTGTTTACCAATTCTGGAAAATTTTCTGTCACCTTTCAACTTAAGTGGGGCTTTGACCCGGATGATAGCGTTGTTAGAACCCCCAATTTGATTTTAACTGATCTAAAAGGTCAATCAACAGTTATTCAGTTGACAGAGTTAAATTGGCGTTACTCTGGAGAGATGTCTGTCGACCAAAGCAGCATCGAATACTCAATTATTGGAAATAATGACTCCAGTAGTGGTGCATGGGTAATGGCTAGAGAAGAAATTGACATCAGTGGAAAACTAGAATGGATTAAAACTGGCAGAACTGTAAACCAAGACTTACAATTAATGTATAACCTTGGATTAAATATTGCGAATGTAGAATACTCCTCGAGTATGTTCAACGGCACGATAATTAGCCCAGCATCTACCGGAAATTACGCACTTGATATTTCATTACTCAATGCGCCAAATGGGGCCTCAATAACTCCTCCATCATCTCCATTATTGTGGTTTATTGTCGATGATGAAGCACCATCAATTGTTAATATAGAGTCTCCTCGTTTAAGCGAAGAGATAAAAGAAAATCAGTGGAGTGACTTAACACTAAAATTCATGTTGTCCGAGAACTTATTCTTGGATCAAGAATCTGTATCTCTTAGTTGGGAAGTACACCGCTCAGGATTTGGATTTGCCTCATCAAGCATTGCTAATGGTACTGACTTAATTCAAATACTGGGCGGTCAACCATTTGGTAATATGATAAATGCTGAAATAAGTATAGATCTTGATTCAGTAATACCTGCGGAAACCAGAACAGAATCTTTGGAATTGAGGATATGGATTAGTGGCAGTGATATGGCTGGAAATACTTTCGGTTCAGTATCTAATGAAATCTTTTCACCATTTGCGGTATGGCAACTTGAACAACAGTTGCCTGAGTACGTACTTACCCAACCGTCTATTGGCACCAATAATGATGTTAATGTTGGCACTCCTCTAGATTTATCTGTGGTAATTCAAAACATTGGCCAATCAGATGGCTTTGCCCAACTCAGAGTGGAAAGAGTAGAAAGCAATGGAGCTAGAACGATTATTCATACCCAAGAAGTCAAAGTACAATCTGGCGGAAGTGGATTCTTTAATCATCGCTGGACCCCAGATAGAGATGGTTCAATGTGGATAGAGTTTATCATAGTTGGAGGCCCCAATTCACAAACTGAAACATTCTATGCCAGTGATGGAGAATCAGATGGTTTCTTCGGAGGGATTGCTGAAATTAACCCTGTATTGTTGATTGTAATTTTCTTATTAATCGCCTCTTTGATTGGCTTGATAGTGTTCGGATTAAGAACTCCCAATGCCAGTAATAATCAAAGATTAGCACCAGATAAAAATTATCAAAAGGCAACAGGACAAATACCAATGCCCCAACAAACTTCACATTATGCTCAACAACAGGTTGTTACTTCACCTGGCGATAATCCGTATCGATGATTACGAAGCCTTCAAATCATTTTCGTAATTAGATAAACCGAGGGAGTAGGAGGGCTGCTGACAGAGTTAGACTCTGAGGAAAGTCCCCTCTCCATAGCGCATGTGCCTCACAGAAGAGAGAAATCAGAGATGGTTAGGTCAATGCAATAGAAACGAACGAGATAAGGGTGGTACAATGATGTTGCAAGACAGAGGTTTCCTTATTATCGATGAAACGAGCAACCGCACAGGAGCAAGTCCAAGTAGTTCCATTGAGATTGCGCGTCTAGGAACAGGTAGGATGCTTAGTTGAATGCAGCCACCGCAAGGCAACAGAAAGGGGCTTACTCCCTACTCCCTCATTAATCTTCTAAAACAGCATCTAACGGTTTCATCGAAATAGGCGAAGATAGGGCTATTCCTTCTCCATAATCAACCCAGAATGGGTCTCCTTTTACAGCAGCCTTGACTACTTTTTCCGAGGTGATTACAGCCGGCATAAGGAAGGTACTGGTGATGAATGCAAAAATAATCAACAAACACATTATCATAAAGAAATTTTCTAGCCCTGGGAATGTAACCAAGAAACCAGCACCAATCCCACTTACCGTAGTAATTGTTGTTTCAAAAATAGTCTGACCGGTCTCTTCTATAGAATTCGCAATACCTACGGGTGTTTCACCCTCCTCTTGTATTCTATGCATCACGTGAATAGAATCATCAACTCCTATGCCAAAGACAATCGTTCCAATCATTGCAGTGAATATATTGACATTAACATCAGGACTATTCATCAATAGAGGTTGCCACAATATTACCACTGCAACAGGTATCATGGTAATTATTCCTAATCTTACTGATCTAAATACAATCGCAAGAACAATTGTTAAAATAATCATTGTTACTATTGTAGTAAGGTTTTGTGAACTATGGATTCCTTCATTTATGTCAAGCGATACTGGAAGGCCGCCAGTTAATTTAGATGCTTCAGTACCTTCTAAACCAGTATCCTCTGCCAACATGTCATCTATTTGCTCACGAAGTACTGCCGCTTCATTTAGATTCATGTAGGGTTGAGTTACATAGACAATACCTTTCGAACCTTCCTCATTTAGTAACATAGATTTTACTTCATTACTTAAAGTGTCAAATACAATATTCACCATATCTTTTCTCAGTTGTTCTCTACCACCTTCACCGCTGGCATCAAGCAATAGCCAAGCATGACATTCTATTGGGTCATTTGATTCCCAACACGGTTCATGAAGCAAATCCCACAAAGTACCTTGATACAAACTAATGTCATCATTTAGCCCAATAGTGACAGGAATCGTTCTTAAAAATGTAATAATACTGGTAGTATTTGTTCGCTCAACATCTCCAATCTGCTGTTCAAGATAGTCAATAACGTCTAACACTGGTAAATCTCTAATTCGGTCAGTATTGTTGTTATTGGGGCGGTCTTCTGCACTGAATATGAAAAGTGAGGTTTGTCCTCCACTAAAATATTCAGAATATTCTGCTAGCGAATCCAATGATTCAATACCATCTGGTGCTTCAGAGGAACCAGTTATGGGTTCATTCATTGCATCTAAACTAATAATGCCATAAAATGTTACTGAGCCAAAGATTAGCAGGATAATAATGAAACCTTTGACTGGTATTTTACCAATATTCTTCCACATTGTTGGATTTGTTCGTTTATTATATTTCAACATCCAAGCTAATGTTGGTACTAGAATTATGCTAAGAAGTAGTGTAGAAGAGATACCCAAAACCAAAGTAACACCAACAGAACGAATCGGTGATACTGTGACAATTTGGGGGGCGATTAATACTGAGAATCCGATAATTGTGGTGACTGCTGAAATAAAGACTGCCACACCAGTAGAACTGGCCATTTCCAATACACATTTTTTATAGAAGTCAAAGTCCCATAAATCTGGGACTTTGAGCACCTTTTCGCCGCGTTTTTTCCGCCTAGTATTCTCTTCGATCATTTTTTCTAATTCTTTTCGCCGTACTTCTTCAATACGATTTACCATGTGAAGTGAATAATCAACGCCTAGACCAATTAAGATAGGAAATGTAGCAACTATCATTGGAGTCAAAGTAATGTCCAGAATTACTGAAGAGCCAAAAGTAAATGCCAATGCCATGACAATTGGTGTGCCAGTTATGGCGACAACTTTCAATGAGCGATGCAATATTGTGATAACTAGTACAGTAAACAATACTGACCAAGGTAAGATCATTAATAGGTCTTCATAGATTGCATCAGAGATGTCTTCTAAAACCTTAGTTAAACCAGTTACCGCCATCATTGGGACTTTTTGTTCCTCTGAACTATCTGACTTTGGGCGATTATCTACGACCTTTTCAAAATGTGCAAGCAGTTCCTCAAAATTATTGAAATCATCGATTTCGTCAAAATTTTGATTCATTCCAACAATTATTGCAGTAGTATCCCAAATTCCATCTTGATTTGTATCCTTAATTAGTGCGTCAAAACTTCCGTTTGATTGCTCAATTATAGTGTCAATTCGTTCTTGTTCTGGAATGGCATATTCACCTCCTCCAGGTACATCACAATCCAAATCAATAATTGGTACTCGCGTATCTATTGCATGTTCGCAAAGCGAATTGTTAAATCTACCATCGGCCGAATTAATCTCCTTGATCACTTGTGCAGGAGATATTATCCACAATACTCCATCATTGCGCCCATTGTCATTTTTATCGTAATCAATACCTCTGCTGATAGAATCTCCACCAACATTTCTGTCGTCACCTTCAACCCAACTAATGATATCGAGAACCTCCTTATCAGTGATATTAGTCTCATCTTTGTCCCATTCTGGATTATTATTTTCATCAAGCGGCGGGTCTGCATTATTTGATTTAATATAAATCACCGTTATATCGGTTGACCATTCTTCTCTAACCTCTAGGAGTAACTCTGTAGAAGGTGCACCATCGGGTAGGAATATTTCTACATCATCATCGATCTGTGATTGAAAAGCCATACCTTGTTGGGCAAAAAATGCGGCAATAATAACCAAGAGAATTACCACTGTTGCAGGTGAAGTTAGAACATTACTGTACATCTTGTCAAGAGATTGCATGGTCTTTTTACTAGCAATAACTTTCAGTTCCCGACCTTTTGCCAAGACAGAGCTTAATGGCCCATCGTCTTGATTCGAGGGCTCGCTCATGGTTGTTGGATTAAAGAGAGGGATTTGAACAATCCTGTTGAAAGTTTACCAAATGTTGGATTAGCCTCATTTTAGTCTAGTCCAAATTCTTTGACTATTAAGTGTCTTAAGAATCCTCTAGCTGACTGTAATACTAGTCCAGTTGCCATAAGTGAAAGTCCTAACACACCAATCCATACTGCCGATAAACCTGAGCCAATATAGCCATCAATTTGTCCAGTTACATTTTGTGCTAAATTTAGCCCCATCGCTGCTCCAGCTGCAAACAGTCCGAGGCCTGGTATACCAAGAACAAGTAATGGTTTCTTGTGTGACAAGGATACAAGTGCCCATGATAATACAGTGAATCCGTGAGATACTGCAGTAAAGTTGGAACCTTTTGGGACATCATATCTCACGACAGTGGGGACTTCAGAAATTTTGAGTTGCTTTTCATGAGCATCCTCTAACATTTCTAAAGACAATTCCATCCCTTCGCAATCAAATCTCAAAACTTCTAGTGCATGAGCTGAAAAAGCCCTAAAACCAGATTGTGTATCTTTGATTGATATATCTCTTGACAGGTTGCTTGCTGCAGTGATTACTTTAATTCCAAGCCGACGATAAGCAGGCATATCTGTCCCTCCTCCGCCATCAATAAATCTTGAACCAATCACGAAATCTGCTTGTTTGTCTAGTATTGGCTTGAGTAACATTGGAATGTCTGCTACCTTATGTTGTCCATCACTATCCAGCACAACAAGAGCAGTAGCCTTCATTTCAATTGCTTTGATAAATAGTGATTTTAAAGCACCACCATAGCCACGATTTACCCGGTGACGAATTACTGTTGCGCCACAGGCTTCAGCGATTCTAGCACTTGAATCTGAGGATCCATCATCAACACAAATTACCGCATCTGCGTATTTTAATGCCAAAGTTACAACAGTGCCAATGGTCTCTTCTTCGTTATACATTGGCATTCCTGCAACGATGAACGGTGCACCGTCATCGGCTTTAGTGTCCCAATCAAGCACATTATTTCGGCTTGCCCGGGACTATATAGCACTATTGATAAAATATCTGTTGTAAATTAATAATTTGATACCTCATCAAGGCCGAAACCAAATTTGAGGCATTAAGCAAAATGCTGGGGAGATAATTTAAGGTCATCAAATTATGCAAATTGTCGGTATTTTATGTTTATTCAATCTACCATTTGACTGATAGTTGTAACAACTCTCTCACCGTCTAAAACCTTGTTAAGGGCATTAACAGATATTATCAGGGGGACATATTCTTGCCCATCACTTGTTACATATGTTTCACATTCAGTAAATGCATCGGTATTTATCGAAACTTTTACCGCGCCACCTGCATTGCTCTTTCTAACATATCCAACTAAGTTGGTTTTGTTCTCTACATCATTCATCATATTTTTTGCTGGTTTATTTTTAGCCATTTTTACACATCCGCTGCTTGTGCAGCAACTCTCCCAATCAAATCAAAGGTTATCAAAGTCTTGATATGGAGGTTGTGGAAATACCATTCTCCTTATACGGTCGCGTTGGCTGGTGAGTCTATGCGAGCATTGGTGACTGGTGGTGCTGGATTTATTGGCTCACATCTAATTGATGCTTTGGTTGCATCTGGTTACAAGGTTAGAGTTATCGATAACCTTTCCAGTGGGAAACTAGAATTCATTAAAACACATATGGAAAATGGCCATCTAGAATTCCAAAAAGGCGATTTAACTTCATTATCTGATGTTGAAATTGCGACAAAAGATATTGATTGTGTGTTTCATCTAGCAGCAAATCCAGATATTAGGCTTGGAACAAGAGTTACCGATACCGACCTAAACCAAGGAACAATTGCCACGTACAATTTACTAGAATCAATGAGAATAAACGACGTAAAGAAAATAGTTTTTGCATCATCTTCTGTTGTTTACGGCGAAGATGCACCTTTACCAACACCAGAAAGTTATGGTCCATGCCTACCAATTTCCCTCTATGGAGCAAGTAAATTAGCATGTGAAGGACTAATTACCAGTTGGGTTGGAACATTTGATTTTCAGGCATGGATTTTCCGGTTTGCTAATATTATTGGAGAAAGAGGCACCCATGGGGTGATTTTTGATTTCATTCACAAACTAAAAAATGACAATTCTCGACTTGAAGTATTAGGAAATGGGCTACAAGAAAAATCATACATGGAAGTAAAAGAATGTGTAAACGCAATATTACATGTCTATAAAACTCAACATAACCAAATAAATTTGTTCAATTTAGGTAGTCACGATACCTGTTCAGTAAAAAGAATCGCTGAGATCGTAACAGAAGAAACAGGTTACAAGGGTGCTAAAATAGAATATACTGGTGGCTCAAGAGGTTGGGCTGGAGATATCCCCCGCGCTCGACTTGGAATAGAAAAAATGCTTTCAACAGGTTATGCAGTGGAATATAATAGCGAAGATGCGGTAAGGTATACTGCAAGGTCTCTAATAAATGAAATAGGATTGTGAAATTATGCAAGGAAAACTCAGAAAAGATTACCACGCCGGTGCAGTTGGCAGCGCAGCATTATCAGTTGCCTCGTTATTCTTCATCGCCATAATGATAATTGCATTTACCGCTAATCCGGTCGCTATTGGAACTAATGTTGGGGATCGGGCGCCCAATGTCGAGGGTAAAGCATACAATGGCACAACTTGGACAGAATTTGATTTTGAAAGTTATTTTGACTTAACTTGGGCAGAAGGCAATATTTCAGGTCAGTGGGTGGCGATGATATTCATGGATACTGATTGTCCATATTGTCAACAGTCTGCTAGCAGCCAAGCAGATTGGGCTAACACATACACCGCTAATAATCCAAACTGGAATGGTCCCCATGTGAACTTTATCGCTAGCGCAACTGAATTGAATATTCAAGGTCATGACTCCAGCAGAGCAGAAATACAAGATTTTAGAGCAGATTATGGGCATAATTTCCCTTATGTTGATGATATTGATCAGGATAATATGGACAAATGGGGTATTCCAGGTACTCCTGCCTACTTCTTAATCCAACCAGATGGTATAGTTGCTTGGAATTCCGAAGACAATTCAAAGACTCTTGCCGGAGCCATTGAAGAACTTACACCTAAGGAAGGTGCTTAGATGCTAGATAATTTATTGATTGGAGCTTACTTAATTCCGACATTATTCGGCCTGTTTTTGCTCTCCCCAATGGGGCGTTCGGCCGCAGATTCTTTGTCAAGCCGATTTGAAATTTTATCGACTGTGCGCGGGCAAATTACTGCAGGCCTGCAGATTATTACGTTCTTCGGCTTTGCAGTTTCAGCTCAAACGTTTTGGATATCTTCCAAAATTAGCGAAGGAGGAAATTTCTGCACATCATCAACAGTATTCTCTTGCGATGACTTATTGGGTAATAATGATTTGAATGTCGATCCGTTCTTTGGATTCTCATGGGGATTTATTGGAATGATTGTCAACGCGTTCCTATTATTCATGGTACTGGTCATCAAGAACGATCCAAATGGAGAGTATACTCAACGTTTCATTCAACTAGGTACCTTGATTACCGGAGCAGGTATTCTCGTTATATTGCTACTTGTTTCCTATGAGATTGAAGAAGGTAAAATTTGTCTTTATTGCACTACTGCCCACATCGCGAATATAGCTGCATTAATCGGTTTCCTTCGGCTTAGGAAACTTCACGATGATAATGCTGCATGGAAAGCAACCACAACTACATAATTGGTGATATTGTGAACTCTGAAACAAGGATTTGGTCGATAATTACCACCTTGTCTCTAGCAGTATTATTGGTGTTGTTAGCTCAGCAATATGGCGGTGACTTGTTTAGCCAATCTGTGGATGAATCTTCAGAGAATGATGAAATGATACTATCTAGCACCGCTGATGACCCTGATCCCATCGCACAAAACTGTCTAGACCATTCTGGTTTAGCAAGACATGACCATTCAAATCTTAACATATACATCAATGGAGTTGAAAATGCTATTCCATCTTCAATTGGCATCAACACAGAAGTTTGTAATCAGGAAGGTGGCAATATGCATGCAGTCCATACTCATGATGCTTCAGGTAAACTACACATTGAATCAAACGAAGACATCGATATTCCAATTGGCGTTTTTTTTGATATCTGGGGTGTTCATTTTAACGAAACCGGCATTTTTGATTATCGAGTAAATTCAACCCATGAATTGATCATGACCATTGATGGAGTCGCAAACTACGACTTTGATGATTATCTACTAGTTGACGGTAGAGAGATTGCTGTTGTCTATCAAGAACGTGCTGTTTAAGGAACAAACATCCCTTCAAACAAGGCAGCATCGGTATTTCCAGAGGTTTGTTTCATCTTAACTACTGTTATGTCTATGCTTTCAACAGATGTACTGTACATCCGTCTAACCTCATGAAGTAGGCTTCTTTGAGCATCTTGCAAATCTTCGCCATAGACTACAGTCATGTGGTGAAATTTTTCTTGGTTGACTACTGCGATATATTCAACATACCATTCTTTTAGAGGTTCATCCTCTTGCCACGAAACATCTTCCCATGATTCTTCCATGTTAATACATAGTCACGGTAGGTTATCAAGTATTTGGTCTTACGCTCATCAAAATTACCGTTATGTGGTAGTTATTAGCCGAGTATAGGCATTTTCAAGAAGTTTTACGCTCATAAATTGCCCATAATATCCCTAAGGAGACTATGGAAACAACTACAATTGAAAGATAATCATCAGTATCATGAATCGTGATGTCTCGGTAAGCAAATTCCACTAAACCTAAGTTTTTTCCTAACTCAGAATTGTTAGCTAGTTCATTTTCGGTTGATTCATGAATCAATACTAAACTAAACTTCTCACTATTGTTAAACGTAACAGAGAAGTTATCTGAACAATTATCGCTACTTGCCGCGGTAAATCCAAGACTTTGTGTTATGTTATTTTCTACCAAATTACACGTCGCAACTGCAGTTACTACTCTATCTCTTGAATCACCCGCAGGGTTAACAAAACCTTCAGGAACTATCAGTTCATGTTTCATCAAAATGAATGTAACCTGAGTATCATATTCAACGTATATCGGATTAAAACTGGTGATTCTTGCAGTGTATTGGTTTAAATTTTTACTTATGTTAAATCCTAAGTGAGAATATTGTTGGTTTTCTGTTTCTTTCTTCAAGATGTCTTTTTGGACATCAGGCCATGAATTTGGACCTACTCTAACTTCCCCACCCTCGACCACAAAAGCGGGTGTTGACCCCAACTCAGGATTAATCATTTTCATACGGTCAATTCGATGGCTAGCAGCCTCAGGCTGAAAAGCATCCTCGCCATCAGTAGGGTGATAAGTTACGATACTAATTCTGGATCCGTGTGAATCAGCAACTTGTTGTAAATATGGGTCAATCTCGGCACAGCTGGCACACCATGTGGCACTCAATTCTTCGACTAGAATAGTTCGACCACCTAGGATATTAACTTCTTCTTCCCAATCACTTGGATGTTCTTTAACTACTGCAGTAACGTTTGAACTCTGCATGGATAGCGTGATTAGAACTGTGATAAGAACTGTCAAAGCCATGCGTTGGTTAAACATAGTTCCTGCTCCTTGACTGACCGTAGAGGGTCTTCCTCTTTCATTATATGTTCTGTTGTGTAGGCTAAGTTCATTTGTGAGATAGTTGAGCCGTAGCCGAGGGGAATTATGGCAGACCACTGGATTGAGAATCACAAAAGAGATTCTTGGAGGCGTCAAGCAAAGGCCAGTGGTTACCGTGCTAGGTCAGCATTTAAATTACTACAAATTCAAGAAAAGTTCAAACTTATCAGAGAAGGTGATGTAGTGCTAGACGTAGGATGCCATCCGGGCGGATGGGCACAAGTAGCAGTTGAATTGGTCGGTGATGAGGGTACTGTAATTGGAATTGATTTGGAACCATGTCAGCCTGTTGAAGGTGCGTTACTATTAGTTGGTGATATAACCGAAGAATCAACTCAACAAAGAATCTTTTCGGAGTTAGATGGCAGAGTTATCAACACAATAGTTTCCGATATATCTCCTGATATTACTGGTAATTGGGATGTTGATCAAGCAGTTGCTATGACTTTAGTTGCTGATGTCCTTGATTTTTCTCTAGATTTATTGGGCTACGGTGGTTGGTTTACGACAAAAATATTCCAAGGAGTGGGGATTGAAGAATTGATAGAGGCAATTAAACCATATTTTTCTGAAGTTCGAAGATTCTCTCCTATGGCATCGAGAAATTCTTCTTCAGAAGTGTACTTAGTTTGTCGCAACCATATGCCTTGGAAACGTGGCACGACTGTAGTAAGAAAAACCTATGAAGAGTTATTGGACAAAAAATTAAATCCACCATCAAATGAAGTTGAAACTGAAGTATATTCGTCATTCAAAATACGCAAAAAAAAGTCTCCCAATTGATTTATCAACATTAATGACAATGTTCGGTATATGAAGAAGAATAATAAGCTAATTACCAAACCTAAAGTGTACAAAAAAGGACGACAGTTTGTCGCTGATCTAAGACCCAACAGGCCAGTTCGCCAACTAGATCTAATCATGTTACGAATATATCCCCGTAGACTAATCTATTCCGAATCTTACACTGGTCCTGTTGCCGCCGCTTGTGGCAGGGATGAGACCGGACTTGTTGGTTTGATATTGTGGAATGAACAAATAGATCAAATAAGAATTGGTGACATCGTTAGAATCGAATCAGGTTGGTGTCAAATGCGTGACGGAGAGTTAGTTGTCAGCACTGGTTCAACAGGTAATTTGAGAATAATAGACAGATAAATTTACTAATTATCGCGAATTTATGTTTTGTAATCTCACGCAACCATAAAGAAGGGAAGGTCGTGGGCAAGTTTGTTCCTGAGGCATATTCATGAGTGAGAAAGCAGTAAATTGTACATCATCTGGAGTTCCGTTAGTCGAGGAAGGGTCTACATCATTCCCTTGCCCTGGCTGTAATGAAGAATCAATCGGTAGAAGTCCTCGGTGCAGAAATCAAGGTGTTCTTTACAACTGCACACAATGCGGATATCAAGGACCTTGAGGTGATACTATGGGACTAGTAGTAATGACTTACAAATTAAATCCAGATTCAGATGTAGAGGATGTAAATCCTGACGACATAGCAGATTACATCAAAGGCTTAGCCAACGAGGTCTATGATGTCCAACAAGTAGAAGTTAAGCCGCTGGCGTTTGGACTCAAATTCGTTCAAGTTCATGTTGTTATGAATGATGGTCCAGGACTTACTGATGAATTCGAAGCTTTGATGTCTGCAAAAGCAGGCGTCGGGGAAATAGAAGTTCTTTCAATGGGTCTTATTTGATCACAACTGATTCAACGGACACTGCATAAATTCTCTTAGCAGCGTCGTGGCATAACTTCCCGAAGATAACGTGAATCGAAATCTCAAACAAGCGCCTTCAGGATGCCATCGACTATTTTCCTTTGGCCCCTGTTGCCATTTTTCTCCCAATGATTCGTCTAGGGCAATAGGTACAACATCAACGAATAATTCTTGGTAACTTGTTACTAAAGCTCTTCGAGTGCCCTTTGATGACAAACGTGGTATTTCTTCGACTTGCCAATCGATTTGATTCAGTCCATAATCGGTAATTGCTTCAAGTTCTATCTCTCCACTTTCCCCTGATGAGGTGTAGATTTCACTGCCAGGTAATGGGCCGGTCGTAACTAACCTACCCAATTGGCAATTTCTGGTGATTCTAGGTAAAGTGCGATTATCCACGGTAACACAACTGGCAACATCCAGTTGGCCTTTTTCATCAACTCTACCCACTAAATCGCCAGCAACTGGTGATGATATTGGTAATCCAGCGGCTATTCTATGGTGTAGTGATTTATTGAAAATAATAGATTGAGCGGCATGAATCGTCATTAATTGAAGGTTGTTAGGTAATTTTCTAAAAGCCCCAAGGTAATCATCTGGGTTGTCGATTAGATGTTCAAGCATTCTTCTTTCAAAACCAAGCCATTTCGGGGCCAAATCTATCGCCTCTTTTACCGCTCCATTCTCTCTAATGTAGGCTCTAAACTCAGCGACTTCAGTATTTTCTTCATATCCTTCCATAGACAGATAAGTAAGAGTTGCCTGCTTAAAATCACCATTCAATACATGCTTTCCAACTTCTGCCGTAACTGGCCTTCCAGAGCCAAATCGTTGCGGTCCAACCCAATTGGGAAACAATCCATCACCAACAGAATCAATCAATTTACTCCTTATATTTTCAACTTCTTCCATTGCTTCTTGCTCACTCATAGGTGTTCCATCTTCGTGGCAACATCCTCTAACAACAATAGTGAATCTATTTCCACGGTGGTTGCCAAAACCAATTTTTTGATGGGTTCTACCTAAAATCTCAATCTCCACATCAGGGATTTCAACTTGAGCGACTTTTTGTTGTACAGAGTCTATTATGAATATTTGCTGCGTTATTGCTCTTTTGTCTTTTGTTCCAGCAAAAAATATTCGATTTCTTGAAATCCCTAAGCGCTTTGATAAATTATTACAAAATTTGTTGGTTTCCCAATTGGTCAGTGTTACTCTTGCAACAGTAAATCGACCACGCGAATCATAGGTTATAGGTGTGGCCACTTCATCGACCCTAAAATCGGAAACACGAGCTTTTAGAACTCCGCCTATACCATTAGATTTGGTAGCAAAACCTTCCAGTCCTATGGCTTTAGCCACAGGATCTAAATTAGACATCTATATCGCCTTCAAAGCTTTGCATCAGAAAATTCTTTAGCGATAGAACTGACTAAATCGTTCAAAACTTTACCTGCAGCCTTCTTAGATGCAGTTCGGATATAGAATTCAGGGTCATCCAATTCAGGGTGCCCAGGGAAGTAATTTGCATACTCGATGTCTTTGTGTTTGTTTAATCGCTCTCTAAGCATTTGCAAACTGGTGTGGCTTTCTCCGACGACTCTCAGTCTCAGCTCATTTTTTTCCTTGATAAGTACCTTAACTGGCATGACGAACACCCATCCGAAAAGCCATCTTGTTTTGAACCTTGTCCCATAAGAATCCTCGATTTTAAGGCTTTTGATAATCTAACAACCGCCTTGCTTTTTTACCTAATCTCTGTGGACATCATATGGACACCATGAAACTTGAGGAGTCCATGGCTGGTTTTGCTGGCAGATTTAGAAAACTTTCTGTCCCCATAATTATTGCAACTTTGCTTATCACAGTTGTCTTATTAGGTAACTTAGCAACCTCGCCGCCGAGCTTTAATACCGATTTAGATGCGTTTACACCAGAGTCTAATGCAAAAACTGCTCATGAAAGAATTCACGAGAACTTTCCAAATGAGACCCGTCCGATGTTTATTGATGTAACATCTGATGCTGGACAAAACATCTTATCTTTAGACAACATTAAACAAATGAATGTTCATTTAAGAGCAATCGAAAATTTATCAACAGATTCAGATGATGCAGTTGTGGTTTGGACGACTACTCCAAGTGTTTTGCAAACAGCTTTAGATGAAGAAGCCAATGGTGTAAAACTTGACAATATTAGTTCTTGGAATGAATTGATTGATTTGATTGCGGCAGATGATGTTGAATGCAGGCTTACCAGTGACGATCAATTTCTCTCAGCCGCAACATATGCTTCGTCTGCATTACTCAATAAAGACCTCGATATCAATCCAACATGTGACTATCTATCCTCAGGCGAAGGCGATGGAACTCCTTTAGCATCTTCGACACTGTGGGTTTTGGAAATTGACCCCGAATTGAGTGAACCACAGAGAAAGGAAATACAAGTAGAAATTCGCAAATTACTAGATGGAATCTCAGCAGAATCATCCATTGATTATGGCGTTGTATCACTAGACTTATTGTCACATGATATCGATAGCAGGACACTGGATAACGTGGCTCTGTTGGTTGGGCTTGCCATGTTAGTAGTAGTAGTCTTACTAATTTTCACGTTTAGATCAGCACGTGACGTAACCTTCCCGCTTGTTGGATTGTCTTGTGCACTGATTTGGACCTACGGGTTACTAAATCTGTTTGGAGTAGAATTTTCGGCTTTAGAGGTGGCAGTTGCACCTTTGGTTCTTGGTCTTGGAATTGATTATGCCATACATCTCCAGAGAGCCAACAGTGCTCTAAGAGAGCAATTCCCGGACCCAGCGGAATCCTGGCTTAGGGCTTGTGCTAAATTATCAGTCCCACTTTCTCTTGCGGTAATAACAACGGTAGCAGCGTTTTTGTCTAATATAATCTCTCCCCTTCCACCGCTGACAACGTTTGGTATTGCTTTAGCAATGGGTGTTGTATGCGCATTTATTACTTCAACAGTTGTTGTTGGCGCACTGCATGTATTCTTCAACAGTAAACCGAGGTCAAGCGAATCCCGTGCCTTCACAATGCCTGGTCTAACTAATAATATAGTGAAAGTTCAGCAGAAACAACAAGTTGGTATTTTCCTAGTGGTAGTATTTCTCTCAGGTGCTTCTATATTTGGTGCAGCATCACTCGAAACCAATTTTGATCTTGGAGATTTCGTTGATCCAGAAATGGAAATAATGGACGTTAGAGATGACCTGTCTGATAATTATGATAGTGCTGGTTGGAAGTTAATATATGTCTTGTTTGAACCATCTGATGGCAATGATAAAATCACCGCTAATGCTGATTTGCTGACTGAGTTAAGAGGTTTTCATGGGGATTTAGAATCAAATCATGATGTTGTAGGTACGGATGGGACCTTCCCATCTCCGTCATACGAGGGTCCGTATGTGATTTTGCGGGATGCGGTCATAAGAGATTCAGCATTTGGCGATCTACACAATTTAGAGGTGTTCCAGGATGGTGGTGTCTATGTAAAGGACTATGACTTTCCTTGTAATCTAGCAGCAGCCTTTGATTCATTGTCTTCTAATCAAACAATTGCTGACGCCCTCAGTGGGGAAACATGGGCAGATAGAATAAGCCACAGTGTTTATCTGGAAGATGGTGAAGTAGTTTATCTTAGAAATGAAATCAGAGTTGAAGCAACTACTTCTGCAGAGTCAGAAAAAGTAGTCAAAGAATTTGAAAACATGCTTGGAGATGTAGATAAATCAGGTACTTTAAGGTATAATCTTGCTAATAATGCCAATTTGTACGTAACTGGTGATTTAGCAATGCTTCAGTCTGTTTTAGACGGATTATCCTCCTCGCAAATCGAATCAACATTAATTTCACTTGCTGTATCCTTTTTGGTGTTGTTCTTATTGACTAGACGAATTATGCCCGCCATAGTTATTCTATTCCCTGTCGGAATCGCGTCGCTTTGGGTGGTTGGTTCTATGGCGGCAATTGGGCTAAAATGGAATGTATTAACTGTAATGGTTACGGCCCTTACTTTGGGCATCGGTATAGATTATTCAATTCATATGTGGCGACGTTTTGAAGTTGAATTAAAGCGTAGAAACAATCACTGGGACGCACTCAGAGCTTCGATATCCACAACTGGGGTCGCTTTGATAATGAGTGCTTTAACAACATCATTAGGATTTATGGTATTACTATTTTCACCGATGCCAATTATCCAAGATTTCGGTTTAATCACTGCGATCACAGTTGTGTTTTCTTTACTACTTGCGTTGGTACTATTGCCAGTGCTTATGGAATTATCTGCACGCAGTAAGGAAGAAGAAGTTATTGAGAAAGAATTTGAACCCCAACTCGATGATTTAGCTTGATAAAGCTGTAATAATTTGCTCCATAGCAAGATTTTGTTCTCTTGCAACCAGTGCTAGAGCTAACCACACAGTAGCATAACCAAGCGCTTTTTGTTTACGCTCAGCTCTTCTTTCAATTTCTTCTACAGGAATCTTTGTTTGACGGGCAATATATTTCTTCAAGCGGGCTGCCATCTTACTCCTCGGGTCTGTTGAATGGTTTTCAGATAGTACTTCATTGATGACTTTTGAACTAGGTTTTGCAGTAGGAGTTTGAGAACTTGATTGGTTTACTTCAACTTTTGGCGATTCCCCAAAATCAGCCGGTGAAATCAGTCTAGAAGGTCTAGGAAACCAACCAATTGGCGTCGAGATTCCTTTGGTATCAAAACTAGGGCTCAACTCATCTCGATTCCCTTTTAGCCATCCAGTTTCCATTAATTTACTAACAACTTGTTCAGATTGTTCAGGGCTTAGCCATTCCATATCAAATGATAATACACGTTCTAAGTCTATATCTGACATTTTTGATATGCCGCGAAAGCATATTGCTATGACTCGGCGAATATCATCATAATCTTCATCGGTCACATCCATCACACAAATCAAAACCTTTTCAATCTAATTGTTCATAATTGCAGTATTTAATCAACAGGTTCATGTCTACAGTCATCTTGCACAGGTCGCAGGGGAGTTGTTGTGAGTAAAGAGTACATTGCGAGAGACCCCCGTACTGGGAAACCTCTCAATGTTACTCGGTCCAAATCCAAGAAGCAGTATATCGAAACTGAACAGGGCCCTTGGATGGCAATTCCAGATCTAGATATCATTCCATTGGCCACCGGGGAAATAGAAGAATGTAAGATTCCTTGGCGTTCTAAAGACTACCATTTGACACGCAAAGATGGCATTATGGCACTGACTAGGATTAAGGGTGCAAGAGCTAATGAAGCACATAAAGCACTACTTCTCGGGCTTGAGGATGATGAACCTCAAATTCGTGTCGCTTCACTCAAAGCACTCCCCGAGGTTGCCACTCAGAAATCTGATGAACTGTTTGATTGGTTGTCCGTTTTGCTTGATGATGATGATCTTTCAGTAAGAACATCTGCTAGTGAGGCACTCTCAGTATCCGCTCCAGTATTCCCTTCAGGTGTCGATATAATTATCCACAACGAACTTAGGTCAGCCAATAAAAATAGAAGTAAGGCCGCATTTAAAGGCCTAGATTTGCTTTGTGAGGCTTGGCCAGAGGTTGCTTGTGACCACATTGACGAATTATTTCTTGAACCCGATGCAGAATTGAGAACTAGAGGGGCTAAGTTACTTGGAAAAATTTTAACAAAAGGGGGCTCAGCCGGTTGGGACCTAATTTCATGGGCGTTAAATGATCACGAACCATCCGTTAGGCGAGCGGCAGCCAAAACACTTCCAAGGCTAGCAAAGGCTGATACTAGAATTGCTACAATACTTGCTGAAAGAGCCCTTTCCGACTCAGATTCGCAGGTAAGAGTTAGTGCCGTTAAAGCGATTAGATTACTAGACAAGGATAGTGGGCGAGCAAAGGAATTGATTCTCAAAGGTGCTTCATCAAGAGACCTGAATGTTAGGAAGGCATGTATTGATATGTTACCAATACTGTACGGCGAGGAAGTCCTGCGTGGTATCGCTATTGACTTATTGAAGACAGAAACAGATTCGCAATTAATTAAATCACTAAATCAACTCGCAACAGATGACTCTCTCGAGGGTTCTGAAGCAACTAAGAACCGCTTCTTAGCCCCCGCTCCTGCAGTCCCTAAATTAGATCGTGAAGTCGCTGAAGCAGCGGGTAAAAGAATTGGTTTAGAACCTGTTTTACCTGATAAGAAGGTTGAAGAAAAATTAGCGCAACAACCTACTGAATCAAATTCCAACAACCCTAAGATTTCGAGTTTGTACCGCAGTGTCTCACAAGATGAAATGATGGGTTATGACGATGATGAGTACTGATTACCTGTTATCTAGTGTCGGCATTGTTAAGAAGGGGCCGTTGTTGGCCAAACTGCATAAGGTGTAGTTATGAGTGACACACAATTCAATGATAAGGCTGAACAATTTGACAGACTTTGGGATGGAATTACTCCAAAAGGTGTCAATCGAACGAAGTCTTTGAAGTTTAGACAATACATCTTAGAGCATGTTCGTCAGACTCGCAGACCTTTGAATAGAGAGAATGCCCGTAAGTATTGGATGGGTATTCTTCAACAAGAAATAGCCGAGCAGGATAACTTTTGATTAAATGGAGGACCGCCGCCGTCCGGTGGTCCATGACATAAACTGGGCGGAGGTGAAAAAATGTTCACAAAACAAAGATTCGACAACTGGCCAATCAACCAATCAATCATTTCAGGACTAACTGGACTCGGTTGGGAATTGGCAACACAAGTGCAAAAAGACACCATTCCATTGGCTCTAGAAGGTTCCAATGTAATTGGACAAGCACGAACTGGTTCAGGAAAAACCGGTGCTTTTGGTATTCCAATAATCCAAGCATGCCAACCTAAAGGTGAGTTACAAGCTTTGATTTTAGCACCTACTAGAGAATTAGCCAATCAAGTGTCAATTGAAATGAATACTATCCAAGGAGACTTAGGTTTGACTATTATCACTGTATATGGTGGCACAGACTTAGAAAAACAGGCTCGTCAATTAAATGATGGAGTCGATATTATTGTTGGAACCCCCGGTCGTGTAATGGACATGACTAAAAGAAAGTATATCGACTTAGATAAACCCTCTATTTTTTGTTTAGATGAAGCCGATAGAATGCTTGACATGGGTTTCTTTCCAGACATTAATTGGGTCATTGAGAGAATGAATAATAGAACTCAAACATTACTATTTTCTGCTACCTTTCCACAAGAAATCCTTGATGCAGCATACGAATTCATGGAAGACCCAGAATTTGTCTTAACCAATACTGAAGAATTAGACGTGCCGCCTATTGAAATGTTTAGCATTAAAGTTGGGCGAGCAAACAAACTGTGGGCTCTCTCAAGATTACTTAGCAATATGAGCGAAAGCGATCAAACAATTGTGTTTTGTAATACCAAAAGAATGGTTGATTTATCAGTGCAAAAACTATCAAGGGCTGGAATTGAGGTCAAAGGACTGCACGGAGATTTGTCACAAAATCAACGTGAAAAGATTCTGAACACATTCAAAGCTGGAGAAATTAACACCATTATAGCAACAGATGTTGCTGCTAGAGGTATTGATGTAGATGGTATCACTTTAGTGGTAAATTATGATGTTCCCGATGACATGGACAGCTTCATCCATCGAGTCGGAAGAACCGGTAGGATTGGTCGAGAAGGACAAGCTTGGAGCCTAGTTTCGAAAAATGATTCAGGTCAATTATCTAGAATTATTGCCACATACGGACTTGATATTAAGGAAGTCGAAGTACCTAAACTAGCCGATGGTGACTCAAAGGACGCAGTCCAATACAAAGATGATTATCTCGAAACCGCAGATGTATTTGGCTTTGTACCAATCAAGATTACCTCAAGCAATGGTATTACTTCCTCTAGCCGAAAAATTTCAATGTGGCTAGCAGAAAAGATGCGTTGTGATGAATTAGCCATTGGTCAAATTAAGTTGGTAGAGAACTATGCATTAGTCAGTGTCCACTCCTCAAAGGTATCATTGGCTATGAAGGCCTTTGAAAAGTATGAATTCTCAGGCGAAAAACTTACTGCAGTGATTTGATTACTCGCTTTCAATTATTTCTGAAGGCCAGTGCCCGTGAGTGTTACGTTTTTCTATTTGAAAGACGGTAAAAGCTCCAACCAGTAACCCAATTCCAGCCAGTGACCATGCAGTATTTATTGCATTGTCCCAGGTATTTTGGGCAGCCATGCATTGATTGGTAGATATACTAGAATACGAACAAAAGTCTAGCGTTTCTTTAGCGTCCATTGCTTGTTCATTGGTAGTAACTGAGTATGCAGACGCCGCTAACATAATTAATACAAATCCCAATACTGCAAAATTTATTTTGTTCCAAGACTTTCTAACAAAAATACGATATTTATCACTGTCACCCGATGATTTAATTGCCCTTGCAGGCCCTCCAACTTTCCAAAACCACACCAGCCACATTAGCACTAGTATCAACAAGAACCCCCAAGTGTAAACAGTTTCATGAAATTGCCACATTGAATTTAAGCATGCAGGGTTATTTGGGTCAATAGCACATGCATCTGCCGCTATGGGGTAAAATGCCACTAACCTTAGGATATTAAGTACGTAAACAATTGAACACATTACAACTATGGAACGCAATTTTATTTTCTGAGAAACACCATCAGTCATGATTATCAGTGTTGAAATAAAGATCATTTCATGTATGCCTGCACACTCATCAGAGACATATAATGCCACAGTGTTCAACACTCCGGGGAAATTTTCATTCGATAAATTAACTTGCGTCATCCACCCATTATTAGTGGTCAGGGTTGCGGTGCCTTCACCATAGATTATGTTTGTTATACCGCTCCAAATCCACGCCTCAGTGATTTGAATGGGAACTAATGTATTAGATGGTTGAGTAATGAACCAATAAATGGCTTCGACAAATAGTAGGGCAAGTGGGATTTTCAAGTAGGTTTTGGACAAACTCAAAACTTCTGACCAAGACAAATCTTGCTTATCCCCCAACTTAGCAGTGGACTTGGTCATAATCCTCCCTGTAAGTCACTATTCATCAATATGCGGTATGAGTAGTTGTCAAAAAACGCATGGTTTGTATACCAACAGCGTTTGGACAGAATTGACACGATTATGTCCAGCAACAAGGTGTCGACAAAAGTGACCCATCATCTCGATGTTTTGGGTTTTTATTGCCCAGTGCCGTTACATGAAATGAAGAAAGGTCTAGAGCAACTAAAGTTTGGTGATGTTATGCAAGTTATTGCTGATGACCCTGAAACACTTCACGATATTCCAATGTACTTGGGACGCACCAACCATATTTTGCATGATGTAATTAATTCATCTGGAGAATTCACATTTATCATAGAGGTTTCAAAATGACTGAAATAAGAGAAATAGAAGTTAACGGTTCTAAGGTACCTAGCCAAGCAAATCTTCCAACATTATTTGGAGATTTTTCAATCAGAGTGTTTCACGAAGATTCTACTGGATTTGACCATGTTGCACTGACCTTAGGTGATATGACAGGGCCCGATCCAGTTTTGATAAGGGTTCATTCGGAGTGTCTCACAGGCGACGCTTTTGGTAGTTTGCGGTGTGATTGTGGGCCACAGTTACACGCAGCATTGGATGCAATTGTCGAAAAAGGCTGGGGATGTTTGCTATACTTGCGACAGGAGGGTAGAGGTATTGGACTACACGCTAAAATTCAAGCATACCATCTCCAAGATAAGGGAGCAGATACTTTAGATGCAAATCTTATGTTGGGTTATCCGGGTGATGCAAGAGATTACCAAATAGCAGCTAATATGCTGGCTAATCTTGGAATTTCCAAAGTATCCTTACTTTCGAATAATCCAAATAAAACAGAGCAATTAAGATCTTATGGAATCAACGTAGTAAATAATGTCCCTCTAATTGTTGGAGTCGGTGATAAAAATCGCTCATACTTGGAGACTAAAGCAGACCGAATGGGCCATTCTATAGATAAAAAAGCCCTTGATTAAAACAATGGGGCCGTGGCCGGGAATTGAACCCGGGCTGGGGGAACCACAATCCCCCGTGCTAACCCCTACACCACCACAGCCATCTAGGTTAGTTCACCGTGATTAGTATGGTATTTCAATAATCCGATTAACAATAATGACTGATATGTGGTAATAATTTGGCACTAGTCACCCTTGCATTCAATAGTAAAATAGAATCTGCAAAGAACATGGCGGATGGTGTGGCAAGAATTCCAGTCTTGACAGTACTAATTCTTCTGATGTGTTCAAGTATCATAGAGGCTGCTGCAAGGAGTGTACATTCTACAGAGGATGTAGATATATTTCCACAGGGTCAAATATCTTCTAATGATAATTGGCTCATGGATGATAGTATTACCTTTACCAACAATAATGCCCTATACACTGAATCGATGGTGGAAGATAACAGGATAACTATACAACATTCAAGACCAGATAATTTCCAAACTGTAACTATGTGGTCTTCAACCTCGCCCACAGACTCTACATTAGCAACTGGCTCAGCAGACCAGCAATATTCCACTACTAATGGTCCGGTAATTCAAGTGACAGACTTTGATACATCATCACACGAACAGTATGAGATAGTTGGTGTTAGTATAATTATGTCATTTCATATTCCTGGCCCTTTGCAACAAGATCAAGTAAGAATTACTATGAATTACGGCGGTAATTATGAAGAATTAGCAACATATGTCAACACACAGTCGGCAATTGATTACATGAATGGTAGCATTTGGCAGCAAAATGTTTCGCAATTAACATCATGGACATGGGATGATTTTACCGACATTATATTCACTTTAGATTATGTTTCACTAGGTGGTACTGATGATACACAACTGGATGTTGATGCAGTTGGGATTGCTGTTACTGTAAAGTATCCTTGGTACGGTACCGAGTGGGCTTCGGTCGAATCTACATCCATGAATTTCATGATGCCAATAATTGATGTATCCTTAGAAGACGGAGATTTTACTAATTTACAAGTTTCAGAATGCGGCATAAAACCAGTTAATGATGGAGTATCTGGTACATGGATTAGTCCGATTATTGCATCAGAGCCAGGACAAACAATAGGTCGTATTCATTACACTCATTCCGGAGATGAAAACAGTGATTTGTTGGTCGAGGTTTCATACTCAAATGATGGACAAAGTTTTTCCGAATATTATTCTGTACAATCAAATAATTTGGTTGATACAAATTATCTTAAAATTAAAGTTTCAACATCTAGTAATTGTTTAGAGGCAATAGCTTTGGATTATAACGACCCTAAAATTTCCTTAACTGGTAAGATATTTGGCTCAATTGATGGGCTTGCAACTGATTATTCTCGTTGGAAAGTATTTATCAATGATCAAGAAGCTACTTTTCAGTCAATTAACCAATTAGGTAATTTTACGCTAAATATCTCAATTGGCCAATATATGAGTTCTGGAATTAATGACTTGACAGTAAAAATTCAAGCATGGTTTAACTGGGATTCCAGTGGCCAATCCAGCACCACGTTACTAGAGATTTCTTCTATTTCTGTTTCCGGCGGCTTTGAGGTTCAGTGGGATGAAGACCCAGTTTGTCAAACCATTGGTCCACAATATTTTGTTGAGGATGGACCAGGATTATTGGTTCCATTCTTGAATGCCTGTCAAGATGATAGAACTTCAAACCAAAACCTATCTGTTAGCTTATCAGTAGCTGATGAGTCATTGGTTTCTGCCAGTATAGTTCAAGAAGATATAAAGTTGGTTTTGATGCCTGAAACATTTGGTGTCACCACAATCACAGTAACTGTTTCTGATGAATCATCAAATTCTTGGACAGAGACTTTCTTGGTATATGTTGAGGAGCTTGATGATTTGCCAACGCTTAACGAGTTTCCCTCCATTATTCCTGTTGAAACCGGTAAATCAACTACTATCGCTTTTTCATATTTTGACATTGATTCAACTGGCTTGACGGTAACCACTGACAAAACTTGGGCAGTGGTAGACCTTAGTACCTCGACAATTACGGTTAATCCACCATCATTATCTTCCTCAGTACCAATAATTGTAACTTTATGTGATGAATCTTCATGTGTTAATAGGACAATGCTACTGGAAGTCCTCACTCTAGCAGAATTATCAATTGAACAAATAGTGATTACACCGGAAAGTATTCGAGAAGGAGATTTAGTTGGAATAAGAGTTTATGTTAGAAATTCAGGTCAAGAAGAAGCCTCTAGTATTTCTGTAAGATGCCAGAGTGGTAATAATTTGATCGCAATACGTTCTATTTCTATCTTACAACCTGGTGAATTGGGTGGAGTTACTTGTGATTGGTTGGTTTCACAAAGTGGTCCTAACACCATTTCAGTGGAGGTCGACAGAGCAAATGAAGTCTCAGAAGGTGATGAAAATAATAATATTCAGTCAGTAAGTGTGGAAGTCCTTGATTCTAACAGTGATAAAACATCATCAAGTGACTCTATTGAAGCCACTACTGTGTGGATTGCAACATTCATCGGGTTGGCGATAATAATTGGTCTTTTTACCGTTCTAGCACCAGGGAAAATCAAAAAGTTAGACTGATTTTTATTCGGGTGTTGTATGTCGGATAATGTGTTATTAGGCCTATAATTTGATAACCAGTTCGTTAAAGGCCGAAATACTTTGAGACTGTGGGGGTCGTTCAACTTAGGTTGACAAAGTAGTATGTGGGAACATGTCTGAATTGAAAATAAGAATTGAAACTGAAGAGTATATTTACGAAGAATACGTACAAGCTTGATTACTCTTGCTTAGGCCATTGTGGCGGATAACGCTCATGGTCCATCAAGATCATTGCTGGTTTACCGATTTCTCCGGACTCCATATTGGTTAATTCATCCGCAGAGTAATTCATTTTCACTACTCCGACTACTTCATTTTTAGAAGTAAACACCGCTACTTCTTGGCCTTTAGATAATTTTGAATCAATTGATAATAACCCTGGACGAAGCAAGGGGGCACCATGGCATAATGCGCTTGCAGCACTATCCTTTACTACAATGTAGGGCATATCCATTAGTAATTTCTCAGTTGGATGAATAATCTTGCATAATGCTGCTGAATTTCCACATTCTTTCCACAGCCATATTGCATCAGCTACTTGTTGCAATGTAACACAATTTTCTAGATTAAAACGACCAGAGTTTTCTCTACGTAATTCCTTCAAATCTACCTTGAACCCTAGCATAAGACCCATATCTCTAGCAATAGTTCTGATGTAAGTACCAGCCTCACAGTGAATTTTAACAATAGCTTGTTTGCCTTTTAATTCAATTAACTCAAATGAATATATTTTACGTGTACGGACCTGAACTTTTACCGCAGAGATTTCAGGAGGCACATTGTAAATTCTACCAGTTAATTTCTTTATGACATCATTTAATTTTCCTAAATCAGGTTCCTCAGCAAACTTTAGTACATTGATGTAGGTCTTATCAGATTTCAAAATACCCTTAGTTAATTTCATCGCTTTTCCAGTCATCAATGGTAAGACGCCTGTTGCAAATGGATCCAAGGTCCCCCCATGACCTAACCTTTCCAATCCTAGCATGTCCCTTACCCAAGCCGCTACTTGATGTGAGGTTGGTCCTGCTGCTTTATCAAGTAAAATGAAACCAGAGGCTAATCTTTGTTCTATTGAACAGGTTTCAGGATTAAACCCGTGGGCAGAATCTATTTTGGTGGTTTTATCGATTACGATTCTTGTCATATCATTTCCCCTCTAGGATTTTTATTGCTTGGGATAGGACATCCTCTGCACTAATGTTCGAGGCTTCAATGATATGGGTATAAGCCAATGGGTCATCAGGAGTAAGACCATACATGTTTTGATATCTTTGATTATCTATGGCCAAGCGTTTAGCATTCGCTTCTAGAACATCCTCTAAACTACCACCTTCACGAGATATAACTCGTTTGGCCCGTTCATGTTCGTTAACCTCTACCCATATTCTTACTGAGTCAGATTCTAATCTATATGCCCACCATCCTGCCAGACGCGATTCAATGATTTCAACATCATTGCCTGAAATATTTTTTCGCAGTATTTCATCGAGTTCTTTGTCAACAGATTCATCCTCAACGCATAACTTACCAAATTCAGCCAATGTTAGACCTCGATTGCTAGCCTCATCGCGGAAAATTTGACCACCATTGATAGATTGCCAATCAAAATGGTTGACCAGTCCACTAACCAGAGTTGTCGTGCCACTTCCAGGATATCCTGAAATGGTTACTTTTGCCATATTCACACCCATTGGTGTCGACAAACATCACACTTTTTCTTACGAGGTCCTGCTTTGCTAATCATATCAACACCACATTTTGGACAAGTTAATCCTTCAACACCAGAGTAGGTTTCAGTTTTGTTAGTTTTGTTACTTGTCGTGTTCTTAGGGGTGTCGACTGATGTCTTTTTCTTAGTATGTGATTTGCTTTTTTGCCTACGTCGTTTAGCGTTTTTATCAACGGCTTTATCTTGATTTGCCACTAAATGAAGTAATGGTTCTTTCAACTTATCTCCTGATGAGACTACAGGGTGGGTTCGATAACGAATTAGTTTGATGTGGCGATCTACAACCCTTCCAAAGGGTGCGCTCATGCAAATGTAAGCACAAATCCAAGCTGGGAAAAAGAGAAATTTGTCGGTTAGTAAATTCCATTCTGATGCCCAAGGTAATGATACATAGTCAACTCTAAATGATTCAACTGTGGTGGTTAACCAAGAAAATACTGCAATAATAATTACCATCGTGAACATCATTGGTTTCATAGCACCCATTTGGACCTTTAATTGCTCAGGCATCATTTGTTGTTGCAAAACAGTTGCTTTTTCTTGTAGTATTGGATCTCTTGAAATCCTTGCATCATTCATCATTCGTCGTACTTGCCCTTGCCTGTGCCCAATGTGGGCTTGTTCAATTGGGTCAAGGAAGAAACTTCTCAAAACCGTATTCATTAACATAGACATAGTACCCAAAATAAGTACAGTGATGATGAAAAAGGATTCTTCTGGAAGTATTGGTGATAGGAGCGGGTCGGCAATCCCACCCATTGTTGTTCTTATTCCGGGGTTCATAATCAGTAATGTCATCAAGACCATGACCATTAGCATCATCATCATTGAACCACCCGGCGGCGAAGGTGGAGGTGG
Source organism: uncultured Candidatus Poseidoniales archaeon (assembly GCA_964015895.1). Taxonomy (GTDB): domain Archaea; phylum Thermoplasmatota; class Poseidoniia; order Poseidoniales; family Poseidoniaceae; genus MGIIa-L1. The sequence continues at coordinate 589 of CAXHFO010000001.1, read as the reverse complement.
ATTATTGCCGTTTGCCATGTTACTCTGAAATGAATGAAGGGCATGAAGGTTGGCATTGTTTTAGGCTAATTGGGGACAAATCATACATCAGTGATATTCAAACGATAAAGGGTATTAGGACTCTTTATGCGCCGTAAAGAACCGTTAGAGGTGGAGTCTAATTGGAAACATCCTTTGCCAATGCCAATGCCATTTCAACCGGTATGTGTGACTGAACTGGAGGCTATTGAACAAGTAGCATTACTCGCAGTTCAGCCTAGGATATTTATGTGGACTGATTTGGAGCGTCATTGTATCAATAGCTGGGAATTTTTGGCCAGCGTTAGACAAGGGGTTCCTCCTCAAGGAATTGAAGCGGAGCTCAATGCTTGGATGGAGCAATATCCAACAGCATGGCTTGCGGTAGATTTGCGAGATGGTGTGATGATGCCTTCTACTTCCAAGCCTATTGAGGAGTTCCTTGCTGAATTGCCCAGGCCTGTCATGGTTATTGTGTCGAGGGATTCACAAAGTGAAATCTGGCCCAACTGGGTTTTACCACAATCTGTCTCTTATACACATCTGACGCTGCCGACGAAGGTTCGAGTGT